>JBFISC010000048.1:0-17742 GCA_041608775.1 Pseudomonadales bacterium
GAAGTCCACCCGGCGCGAGGACGATCCGGACACCAACGCGATGCGGGAGTTCGGTACCGCGCTGGGTCTCTATTTCGGCGGCGAGATGGAGGCCAGCATCGCGCTGTCGGGTCAGGTGTGCGGACGCATCGACCGCGTGCGGCCGGTAGCGGAGATACTGGCGGAGGTGCGCGAGGAGTTCTTTGACACCCTCGGCGCTTTGGCCGGGCGCTACCTCGATGCCCCGTCGGCGGAGGCTACGGCCGGCTGAACCCGCTGAGCGCGAGATGCTCGTCGATGGCGCGCTCGGCCGTGGCCTGAACGTCCTCGTCGAGCTGCGCTTCTTCCATCTCCGGGAAGTGGCGGCAGACCGAATCCTTGTTGTAGAGCGTGTTCAGAGACAGCGAGCCGTCGATGACGGCACCGTCTTCCACGGCATACTCGAACGACACACGCACCGGAACTTCAGCCAGCTGGCCGTCCTCCTGGATGAGGTGGCGAACCACCTTCTTGTCTACGACCCAGATCAATGGCGGACCTCGTCGTTGCTGGACACGAGCCCTTCGTAACCGATATCGGCTGGCACTGGAATCCCTTGAGTGCCAGGGATCTCAGCCCGCGGTGGCGGGGGCGGCGGTCATGGAGCGCTTCCAGGCCCGCCAGCCGGCGATGGCCATCGCGATGTAGACGAAGTACAGGCCTGCGTACAGCGGCAGATCCTGAACCCAGTACACGCCGACGGAGACCACGTCGATGACCACCCAGAAGACCCAGTTCTCGATCTTCTTGCGAGCGGTGAGCCACATCGCGGCCAGGCTGGCGACGAACAGTGCGTTATCCCAGTAGGGCAGCGCGGCATCGGTGTAGAGGGCGTAACCGGTGCCGAGCAGAGCGGTTCCGAGCGCGCACAGCCCGACCAGCACCAGGATCTGGGTGCGGCCCGAGTGGCTGACAGGAAGCACCGCCTGTTCGGGTGCCTTGCCGAACAGCCAGAAATACCAGCCGTAGAGATTGAGCGGCAGAAAGCCGAGCACGTGCAGGGCCAGGTTCGCGTACAGTCGCGCCTCGAGCAGCACCGATACCGATACCAGGACGTACGCGACGCCCAAGGGCCACGCCCAGAGATTCTGGCGGATCAGGCACAGGACGATCACCACGCCGAGCACGGTGCCGATGGGCTCGTCGACGACCAGCCAGAACTGCCACAGTTGCTCCATTCGAGGTCCGGGTCGGGATGCTGCGGCGCAGTCTAGCAGCGGCGACGCAGTCGGCCGAGCGTCGGGTCATTGGCCCGCGGGCGCTGATGACTCAGACTGGACAGACACGACGCATGAAGGCCGGCAGGAGGCGGACATGACCCGGGAATCTGGCTGGCGGGCTGCCGTGGCACTGACCGTGGTCGTCACGCTCGGCGCGTTGCCCGTCGGGGGCTCGGCGACGGATGAGGTCTTCGGATCCGAGTTCCAGCTGCCCCCGGATGCGCTGGGCTCCCGGCCCTGGTCGTTGGTCGCGGACATGGATGACGGTGAGCTGAAGCAGCGTCTCGCCGCCTGCCGGTACGGCCCCTTCTTCCGCTCCCGGTTCTCCATCGGTCATCGGGGCGCGCCGCTGGCGTATCCCGAACACACCCGCGAATCCTTCCTCGCCGCGATCCGTCAGGGAGCAGGCATCGTCGAGTGCGATGTGACGTTCACGGCGGATCTCGAGCTCGTCTGCCGGCACTCCCAGTGCGATCTGCACACCACCACCAACATCCTGGAGACGCCGCTGGCCAGTCGCTGCAGCGAGCCGTTCAGCCCGGCCGATCCGGCGTCCGGGAGACCGGCCGGCGCCCGCTGCTGTACCAGTGATCTCAACCTGCAGGAATTCCGGAGCCTCTGTGGCCGGATGGACTTCGCCAATCCGGCTGCGACCACCGTCGCCGACTACCTGGCGTCGCCGCCGGGCGATCACTACAAGGGCTGCGGCAGGCTGATGACCCACGCGGAGAGCATCGAGCTGTTCGATGGCCATGGCGTCGACATGGCGCCGGAGCTGAAGTCGCCGCAGGTGCCGATGCCATTCGGCGGCAGTTTCTCCCAGGCGCAGTTCGCCAGCCGGATGATCGAGGAGTACCGGGCCGCCGGCGTTGCGCCGGGGCGGGTCTGGCCGCAGTCGTTCGATCTCGGCGACATCCGCCATTGGATCGCCGCCGAGCCGCGTTATGCCGGGCAGGCCGTTTATCTCGATGCGCGGTTCGACGCGGGCTTGGCAGATGTAGCCGATCCCGACAGTTACGAGCCGTCCATGAAGCAGCTGGCGAGCGATGGCGTCAGCATTGTCGCGCCTCCCATCTGGGTCCTGCTGGCCCTGGATGCCGAGGGCAACATCGTTCCTTCCGCCTATGCGCGCGCGGCCCGAGCGGCGGGGCTCGAGATCATCACGTGGACTCTGGAACGTTCAGGCTCCCTGGCTGTCGGAGACGGAGGCTACTATCGCAGCATCCGGGACGCGATCGACAACGACGGCGACGTCTACGCCGTGCTCGAGGTGCTGGCGTTCGATGTGGGCGTGATCGGCGTGTTTTCCGACTGGCCCGCGACGGTCACCTACTACGCCAGCTGCCGGGGATCCGGCGAGCGGTCGCCGGGCGATGACGAGTCACAATAGGTAGGCCACGACGTAGACGGCGAGCAGAACCGCGACCCACAGCGCGGTCGTACCGATTTCCCACGAGCGGCCGAGCAGGCCGATCGGTGACAGCAGCCACTCGATGTGGTTGATGACCCTGCCGGATAAGGCGCCGACAGTACGGCCGAGCGCGTTGAATCCGGCGTCTGCGAGGCGGCAGCCCCTAGCCCAGGCCTGCGGCAATCCGCGCCGCCAGATCCAGTCGACGTCCAGAGTGATGGTCAGCGTTCGCTGCATCCACGGCAGCAGCACGAAGAATGCGAGTCCGGAAAACAGCAGCAGCTGCAGGTAGAAGAGCACTTTTGACGCCTTGTAGGCTTCGTAGTCCACGGGATAGGGAAGCAGTTGGTAGAGGGGCTCGGGAAAGACTCCGAGTCCGATGCACACCGCTGACATCAGGATCATCGCCACCGACATGTTCCAGGGAGCATCCTGCGGCCGCAATCCGGAATCCCGTTGGAAGAACACGAACCACGGAAACTTGATACCCGCATGGAGGAACACGCCTGCCGAAGCGGCGGCGAGCAGGAAATAGACGGCGGTCAGATGCTCGAGGTGTGCGGCCTCGGAAATCAGTGACTTTGTGGTGAAGCCCGATGTCAGCGGAAAGCTGGAAATCGACAGCGCGCCGATGATCCCGCAGATCGTGGTGATCGGCATCGTCCGGTACAGGCCGCCGACCTCGGTACACAGGTTCTTTCCGGTCCGGTAGACCACCACGCCTGCGCTCATGAACAGCAGCGCCTTGTAGACGATGTGCGCGAACGCATGAGCAGCGGCACCATTGATGGCCATGTCCGTGCCGATACCGACGGCGCACACCATGAAGCCCACCTGATTGACGATGGAATAGGCGAGGATCCGGCGGACGTCGTTCTCCAGCAGTGCGTAGACGATTCCGTAGAAGATCATCACGAGGCCGATGGGAACGAGCACGCCGGCCCCGGGGAACAGCAGGATCAGGGCCAGAATTGCGGTTTTCGTGGTGAAAGCCGAGAGGAAGACCGAGCCTGTCGGGCTGGAGCGCGGGTAGGCATCGGACAGCCAGGCCGACAGCGGCGGCGCCGCGGCGTTGATGAGAACGCCGATCAGCACCATCCACGTGTCGAAGTTGTCGAGGGCGAGTGGCTGCACGTCGATGGATCCGGTGTGCACCATGATGCCTTCGATGCCGACCTTAAGGATCACGCCTCCCGCGAGGTGGATGGCTGCGTATCGAATGCCTGCCTGGTGGGCTCGCTCCCGATCACCGCACCACACGACGACCGTCGAGAAGATCGCCATCAGCTCCCAGTAGATGAACAGGGTGATGAGATCGCCCGCGAAGCTGACCCCGACCGCGCCGGACGCGTACAGCATGGCAGCCGACAGTTCGTACCATTTCGCCTGGCGGAACGCGAACAGGCTGCCGGCGAAGGCCATGAAGGCGAATATGGTGGCGAACAGCCGTCTTACGGCACTGCCTTCGAGGGGTTCGATGGTGTAGCCGAGAAAGTACGCGGTCGCCGCGACCCCGTCGGGAACCTGCCAGATGAAGTAGAGCGTGGCTAATGGCGTCCCGAGAAGCACGGCGTCGCGCACGGGCCCACGGGTGAGCGCAACGAGGATTGCGCCGGCTGCCAGCACGAGCGCCGGATAGACGACCAAGTCAGTCATGGTAGTAGTCGTCCGGGCGCTTCAGAACCAGCCCCAGCAGCTTTGCCCCGAACACCATGATCACGCAGGTGCCGAAGCCGAACGCGGCTCCGAAACCGAACCAGCCGTCGATGCCGAAGTACCCCTCGATGTCGATCACCACCTCGGCCAGCACGGTCAGTGCCAGCAGGACACCAAAGGTCAACCAGATTCGGCGGACGGTTTCCGGACGTGAGAGCCAGTGGTCTTGTTCGGGTCCGGTCATGGATTGCTCCGGAGTATCGGTGTGACGATCTGCATCTCAAGATCGATCACCGGCTGGTTGAACAGAAAGAACAGCAGCGTGAGCAGCGCGGTGACACACAATGCGAGCACGGCGGGCCATGGTGCTTCGCCATGTTCCTTTGTCCCGGGCGAGGTTTCCGGCATGAGCCAGGCGGCGTAGACGATGGGCAGGAAGTAGGCGGCGTTGAGCACGGTGCTGGCGATGATCGTGAAGATCGCGGTGTAGTTGTCGGCCTGAAAAGCGCCGGCAAGGATGTACCACTTCGACACAAAGCCGCCCGTGGGCGGTACGCCGATCATGCTGAGGGCGCCGATGGTGAACGCCGCCATGGTGAATGGCATGCGTCGCCCGATGCCGGCCAGCTCGGCGATTTCCGTCTTCTTCGATGCCGTGTAGATGGCGCCGGCCGCGAAGAACAGCGTGATCTTGCCGAAAGCGTGGGCCACGATATGTACCGCGGCCCCGACCTCCGAGAGCGGCTTCAGGACGGCGGCGGCAAGCACGACGTAAGACAGCTGGCCAACGGTGGAGTAAGCCAGCATTCGCTTCAGATTGGTCTGGCGCAGGGCGACGACACTCGCCACGATGATGGTGAACGCTGCAGCGTAGACGAGCCAGCTCGAGGAAGGTTCCGAAAACAGATGGTCGATGCCGAAGATGTAGACGATGACTTTCACCACCGTGAACACGCCGGCCTTCACCACGGCAACGGCGTGCAGCAGTGCGCTCACGGGCGTCGGCGCCACCATGGCGGCAGGTAGCCAGCGGTGAACCGGCATCACGGCAGCTTTGCCGATGCCGAACACGTACAACGCCAGAAGCAGGCCGAGGAGCGGCCCTTGCACTTCTCCAGCAAGAATTCCGCCCTGGGTGAAGTCCAGCGTGCCCGCGGCAACGTAGGTCCAGATGATTGCCGGCAGAAACAAACCGATGGACGTGGCCAGCAGTATGCCCAGGTAGACCCGTGCCGAGGCCAGGGTATCCGCGTCTCCCTTGTGCGCCACCAGCGGATACGTTGACAGGGTCAGCATCTCGTAGCAGAGAAACAGGGTGAGCAGATTGCCGGAGAAGGCGATCCCGATGGCTGCAGCGATGGAGATGGCGAAGCAGACGTAGAACCGGGTCTGGTGTTTCTCCCGGTTCCCGCGCATGTAACCGATCGAGTAGATGGAGTTGACGATCCACAACGTCGAGGCGATGCCCGCATAGAGCATGCCGAGAGGCTCTACGACGAATCTGAGGGGTACGCCCGGCAGCAGCTCTCCCAGACTCGCCTCGGGACGTCCTCCTGCCAGCACGTCGGGCAGCAGGCTGAAAACCATCGCGGCCAGCAATCCGGCGGTGATCAGAGTGACGGTCTCCCGGATGTTCGGGTGCCGCCCCGTGAAGGCGATGAGAATCGACCCGGCCAGCGGTAGCCAGAAGGCGAGGCCGGGGGTCACGGTAGCAGCTCCGCGGCACCGTGGCCTGCGGTGAGAATGGCCGCCGCGCGGCTCGCAAGCTCGACGGGCAGCTGGGGCGCCAGCCCGAAATAGACGTTGGCCGCGGCTGCCAGCCACAGGATCACGAGGGGCGCCCAGGATTGGTGGGCGATGGGTTCAGACAACGTGGCCGGCGAGTCGGCGAAGAACGCCGGCTCGAGCACCCGCCACAGGTAGGCGACGGCAAGCAGCGAGCTGATGAGGATCACGCCGACCAGTACCACCGCCCAGGGTCCCTGCTGCAGGGCTGCGCTGACGAGATACCACTTGCTGATGAAACCGGCTGTACCCGGAATGCCGACGAGGCTGGCGGCGGCGACGGTGAAGGCGCCCATGGTCCAGGGCATGGCGCGACCAACGCCCCACAGGTTGCTCAGGTTCAGGTTCGCCTGACCGAGACGCAATCCCAGAGCGATGACGGCGAGGAACAGCGTACCCTTGGCCAGGGCATGGTTGAACATGTGGAGAGTGGCTGCCGTCAGCCCGGCTCGATCCAGCATGGCCGCACCGAGAACGATGTAGCCTATCTGGGCGATGGAGGAGTAGCCGAGCAGGCGCTTCAGGTGCGTTTCGAAGAGGGCGACGCTTGAGCCGAACAGAATCCCGGCCAGGGCGAGTGGCAACAGGTAGCCGGCGAACTGCGCCGCGTGTTCAGGCAGGTTGGCCTGGAGGACCATGAAATCGAAGCGCAGCAGCACGTACAGTGCGACCTTGGTTGAGCAGGCTGCAATGAAGGCGGTGACTGTGTGCGGCGCGTAGGCATAGGCGTTCGGAAGCCACACGTGCAGCGGAAACACCGCGGCTTTCAGCGCGAGACCTACGGTAATGAAACCCGCTGCCGCGAGCACCGGGCCCCGGCTTGGTGCCTCGGCGATCCGAAGTTCCATGTCCTCGAGATTCAGCGTGCCGGTCATCATGTAGATCAGGCCGACGCCGATCAGGTAGAAGGTCGCGCCGACCGTGCCGGTAATCAGGTATTTGAAGACCGAAGTCAGCGCGCGCCGCTCCGGGCCGGCGGCGATGATGACGTACGTAGCGAGGGAGGAAATCTCCATGAAGACGAAAATGTTGAACGCGTCGCCGGTGATGGTGATGCCGCACAGTCCCGCCAGCGCCGTCAGCCACGCCGCATAGAACAGCGGCTGGCGATGCGGCTCGATGTCGAGGGCCATGGCACGCCGCCCTGCCAGCAGCGCCAGTGTCGACGATCCGGTGATGACGAGCAGTACCAGGGCGCTGAGACTGTCGATGACCAGCGCGATACCGAAGGGTGCCGGCCAGCCGCCCATGTCGTAGCGGAGCGATGTGTCCGCCGGACCCTGCAGCGCCCCGGCGGTGAGTGCAACGGCGATGGCGAACGCCGTGAGGCTCGCAGCACAGGTCACCAACCATGCCAGGTCTCGAGGACGCATTGCCGCGGCGATCGGCGCCGTCAGCAGCGGCACCACGACCTGCAGCGCCGGAAGCTGGCTGGCAAGTGTCATGGACGACGATCCATGCGCCTGATTTCGTCGTCCTCGATGGTCCCGTACTCCTCGCGGATGCGCACGACGATGGCGAGTCCGAGTGCCATGGTCGAGATGCCGACCACGATGGCCGTAAGGATCAGCACCTGGGGCAGCGGATTCGAATACAACTGATCGGCGACGCCCGGCTGAATGATGGGTGCCGTTCCGCCCTCGCGCTCGGCCATGGTGATGTACAGCAGAAACACCGCCGACTGCAGGATCGAAAGCCCCAGCATCTTCTTGAACAGGTTCTGTTTGGCGACCAGAGCGTAGAAGCCGATCATCAGCAGAACTGCGAACACCCAGTAGTGATAGTGCCCGAGAATCTCCATCACTCAGGACACCCGCGACGCGAAGGCGTGGTAGATAGTGAGCATCACGCCGGTCACGGAAAGCCCGACGCCGAGCTCGATGACGATGATTCCGAGATGCTGACCGGCGATGGGGTCGGACAGAAGCACGGAGTAGTCGAGGAACGTGCCACCGAGCAGCATGGCAATGACACCCACGGCGCCGTAGAGCAAGGCACCGCCGAGCGCGAGTCCGAACAGCAGGTTCGGCGGCGTCAGCTCCAGTGCCGCCTGTTCGCCCTCGATCAGTGAGTACAGCACCAGGCCAGCGGCGACGAGCGCGCCGGCCTGAAACCCGCCGCCGGGTCCATACTCGCCGTGAAACTGGGTGTACAGGCCGAACAGAATGATGAACGGAATCATCAGGCGACCCACGACCTGGGGGATCAGGTGGTGCTTGAGGGCGGTGTTGAGCGTGGGCTCCGGCCGTTTTGGCAGCAACTGGTCCCGGCCGCCGCTGAGCACGAACAGCACGCCGATGCCGGCGATCAGAATGACGAAGACCTCGCCGATGGTGTCGTAGCCGCGGAAACTGGCCAGAACGGCCGTGACCACGTTGGGGATGTCGATGAGCTCCGGGGTATGAGCGAGATACCAGGCTGCTACGTGCTGCTGCGCGGGCGCGGCGGGATCGCCCAGGGGCGGCACATCGTGGGTGGCGTAAATGATCACGGTGATGTTGGCAGCCATCGTCAGCGCCGCCAGGCCGACGTGCCGGTTTCCCTGGCGCTCATCCGTCGGCAGCAGCGCCAGGGCGCCCAGCAGCAGCACGGTGGCGACGCCGGCGCCCACGGCGGCTTCGGTCAGGGCGACATCGGCGGCGTCGAGAACGAAGAAGTTGGCGGCCATGAGCAGGCTGAAGATGCCGCTCAGCATCACGGCTGAAAACAGATCCGACGAACGTACGATGGCGATCGCGGTGACCACGAGCAGGGTCAGCAGAAAGATTCCGAAAACCGCGACGATCACCGGACCTGCTCCCGATCCGGCCTGCTGGATTCCGCCGGCACGGGGTCGATCCCGGCCATGAGCGCGGCGTTGGCCAGCGCGTAGGTTGCCGTCGGCCCGGTGATCATCATGAACAGCAGAATGGCCGCCAGCTTGAACAGCTCCTGCGGGTTGCCGACCTGGAGCATCAGGCCACTCAACACCAGAATGGGACCCAGGGAGTCGGTCAGCCCGGCAGCGTGTATCCGGGTGTAGAGATCCGGCATGCGCAGCACGCCGATGCCTCCGATCAGCACGAATGCCGCGCCGCTGGTCAGCAGCACCCATCCGAGCGCCCAGCAGACGATCTCCGCCACTGCCGCCACCTCAGGACTCCTCGCCTGCGCCGGCGGCCTTCTGCACGAAGGCGAGGACTGCCTGGACACCGATGAAGTTGATCAGAGCGTAGGCCAGGGCCAGATCCAGGAAGTCGGAGCGACCGTAGAGAAAAGCCACCGAGGCCAGCAGCAGTACCGTCTTAGTGCCGAACATGTTCATGGCGAGAACCCGGTCGTACACGGTGGGACCGAGCAGCCCGCGCAGCAGCGCAAGGGCCATGGTGACGAAGATCGCGATCGAGGCGACGATGATCATTCCGGCTCCGGACCTGTCAGGGCCGCGACTCTGCGGTTCATGCTGCCCTCTTCCAGCGCCGCCGCGGTGTCTGTCGTAATGCAGTGGACCTGAAGTTTGCCCGCATGGTCGTCGAGAGTGACCGTACCGGGTGTCAGCGTGATGCAGTTGCCCAGAATGGCCTGGCCGAGCTCGCTGGCCGGTTCAGCGTCGATGGTCACGAGGCGTGGGCTGATGGGCAGACGGCGATCGAGAATCACGGCAGCCAGCTGCAGGTTGGATTTGACGACTTCCGCGGCCAACCAGACCCAGAACCCCGGCAGTCGGGGCAGCAGCCTCAGCCAGTTGAACTGTCTTGGTGGAAGTAAGGCGTCCATGCGCGCGGCGAGCACGACCACCAGCGCACACGAGGCCACGCCAAAGGCGATCAGCAGCGGTTTGAGATAGCCGCTCCAGATCAACCAGGTGGCCAGCAGGAGGACGAAGAGCAGTATGACCTGCCTTGCTCTCGTCATTTCGGGTCCCCCTGAAACACCGTAACCCCCTTGTCCCGCCGCTGATTCCGGCGATCGGTTCGCTCCACGCCGAAGAACCCGGATCCGTGACGCGCGGCTTCAGCGTTCGTTCTCAGTCACACCGCGCGCCCGGCCGAGCCTTTGCGCCCGAGGCTTGTTCTGGGTTCTGTCCCGACGCATATCGTCCTGGCACGAACGAGTGGGCGGGCAGGCGCACTTCGCGACCCGATTCTAACCGGATTCGGTGATCGTATTGCCAGCCTCGCGGCGACTGGCGCATGGGGTATCCTGCGTCAGTGTCACGTGGTCGTCAAAGTAGCCAGCGGACGCGACGGCGGGCTTTCGAGTCTCCGGGCCGAGCGTACCATCGCCACGGTCGCCAGCGGCAGGTGTCGTCTGCATGATCGAGTGGGTCGCGGCGGATTCGTTGACCCTGGCACTCGCCTTGCTGGCTGGTGCCCCGGGTGTGCTTGCGAGCGGCCACGCCCTGCTCAACAAGCGGCGCCCCCGATCCGCCTTTGGCTGGATCGCCGTATGCCTGATGTTCCCCCTTGCCGGGGCGCTGCTGTACTTCCTGTTCGGCGTCAACCGGACCCGGCGGCGGGCCCGCCGCCTGCGTGATTCCGCCGCCCTGGGCGAGATAGACGGGCAGTTCGTCACCGAACCGCCCGCCGGCTTCGAGGCCGTGGCGCGGCTGGGAGAAACCGTGAGCGCGGCGCCATTGCTGGCTGGCAATCGCGTGGAGATCCTGCACGGCGGCGAGACCGCGTATCCTGCCATGCTCGCGGCCATCGACGAGGCCCGGGAGCGGGTGTCCCTTTCCACCTACATCTTCGACTCCGACGACACCGGCAGGGATTTTGCGAAGGCCCTCGGCCGTGCGGCGGAGCGGGGCGTGGACGTGCGCGTGCTGCTGGACGGGGTTGGCGAGCTGTACAGCTTTCCCCGTGCCCGCCGGATGCTGCGTCGGCGCGGTGTGACGGTTCGCAGGTTCCTGCCGCCGCGCCTGCTGCCGCCCAGCTTCATGCTGAATCTGCGCAATCACCGCAAGCTGCTGCTGGTGGACGACGCCGTCGGGTTCACCGGCGGCATGAACATCTCGGATCGCCATCTGACGGACCGCGAAGACGATGTGCGACGGGTCGTGGACGTGCACTTCGCGCTCCGCGGCCCGGTTCTCGTTGAGCTGATGGCTGTGTTCAACAGCGACTGGCAGTTTGCCGGCGGGGAAGAGGACGCGCCGTTGCCGACGCCGCGGCGGGCGGGTGAAGCCAGCTGCCGGGCCGTCGCCGACGGTCCGGACGAGGTGCTGGACCGGCTGCTGCTGCTGCTGGTGGGTGCCGTGGGTCTGGCGCGGCAGCGGGTCGTGATCATGACGCCGTATTTCATTCCGCCCAGAGAGCTGCTGGGCGCGCTGCAGGCCGCCGCACTGCGCGGTGTCGATGTCGCCGTGCTGCTGCCGGCGAACAACAACCTGTTCTTCATGCATCGTGCGACCAGGCATCTTCTCTGGGAACTGCTGGAGCGCGGTGTGCGCGTGTACTACCAGCCCGGTCCCTTCGTGCACAGCAAACTGCTGCTGGTGGACGAAGGTTATGCGCAGATCGGCTCGGCCAATGTGGATCCACGCAGCCTGCGGTTGAACTTCGAGCTGACCGTGGAAATCTTCGACAGGGCAGTGGTGGCGGAGCTTTCCGATCACGTCGCGGTGGCGCGCGCACGCGCCGTCGAGGTACGTCTCGAGGACGTGGACGCCCGCAGCATGCCGACCCGGCTCTTCGACGGCCTGGCCTGGCTGTTTTCTCCGTATCTCTAGTGGTGCAAACGGTAGAGTCGAGGATCGGACCATGGCAACCGAGATCGAGCGCAAGTTCCTCATCCGCCGGCTGCCGGACCTGGAGAGCATGCCGGGGGAATCGATGGTCCAGGGGTATCTGCGCGCAGACGCGGGCGGCTCGGTGCGGGTTCGCATCAGCGCCGCCGGCGCCATCCTCAACGTCAAGGGTCCCAGGCGGGGGCTGGCACGGCCCGAGTTCGAGTATCCCATTCCGGAAGCGGATGCCCGGGAGATGCTGGCGACGCTCGGCGTGGGTCACACCATCGAGAAGGTCCGCTACCGGATCCCCCATCAGGGCTTCACGTGGGAGGTCGACGTGTTCGGCGGGCGCAACGAGGGCCTGGTGGTGGCCGAGGTCGAGCTGGAGCATGCCGGCGTTCTGCCGCCGCTTCCCGACTGGGTCGGCGCCGAGGTCAGCGACGATCATCGCTACAGCAATGGCTACCTGAGCAGGCACCCCTTCCGGGATTGGCCCGAGCGCCCGCCTGCGCAGCCGGAAGGGTGAGGGGTGTGGCCGGGTTCTGCTGGCCTCAGCGGGCGCCGTGCATCCAGCGTTTCAGCAGCGGGGTGAGCAGCAGCAGCAGCAGTCCGACCCCGATGGGGACGACCACGAGCAGCAGGTAGAAGCCCGCCAGGCCATCCAGGATGAAGCTGACGTCGCCCCTTTCCAGCTGCGTGGAGAATCGGGCGACCTCACCCGCGAGCAGGTTGGCCAGCGAGAAGGTGAAGAACCACACCCCCATCATCAGCGACTGCAGGTGGCGGGGCGCCAGCCGGGTGACCATCGCCAGCCCCACCGGCGACAGGCACAGCTCGCCCCAGGTGTAGACCAGGTAGGTGATGAGCAGCCAGTGCGGTCCGGCGAGGCCACTTTCCCCGGCCTGCAGCGCGCCAGCCACCATCGCGAGAAACGCCAGCCCGAGCAGCCACAGGCCCAAGCAGAACTTCACCGGCGTGGACGGCTCGAGACCGCGCCGCGCCAGAGTGATCCAGAGGCCGGCGAACAAGGGCGCGAAGGCGATGACGGCGGCCGGGTTCACGGCCTGGTACCAGGTGGCGGGAAAGGGCTGACTCAGGAGACCCCAGAGGGTCCGGTCGGTGCTCTGGACGGCGAAGACGTTCATGGAGCTGCCCGCCTGCTCGAACGCGGTCCAGAACGCCACGTTGCCGAAAAAAGCGAGGATCAGAATCACCGCGATGCGCTGCCACTCGACCCGGTTCAGGCGGGCGGGCGCCGGTGGCGTGCCGGCCGTAGCGCGCTCCGGCGCCAGCCCGATGCCCGGCAGGTAGCGCGGGCGCAGGTACTGGTAGGTCAGGATCCCGAGAATCATCCCCACCGCGGCGGAGCCGAAGCCCCAGTGCCAGCCCACCGTTTCTCCCAGGGTGCCGGCCACCAGCGGGGCTGCAACCGCGCCCAGGTTGATGCCCATGTAGAAGATCGTGAAGCCGGCGTCGCGACGCGGATCATCGGCCTCGTAGAGCTGGCCCACCATGACGCTGACGCAGGGTTTGAAGAAGCCGGTGCCGATGACGATCAGCGTCAGGCCGCCGATGAAGCACAGCAACGCTCCCGGGCCGGATTGCAGGGTGATCGCTTCTCCGCTCGGAACGACGAACAGCTCGGTGGCGGCCAGGGTGAGGTGCCCGGCCGCGATGATCCAGCCGCCGATCAGCAGCGAGCGATGGGTGCCGAGCAGCCGGTCGGCGAGGATGCCGCCGAAGATCGGCGTGAGATAGACCGCCCAGGTGTAGATGCCATAGAGCCGGTAGGCGTCATCCTCGGACCAGCCGAAGCCCGGATTGGCAGCCAGCCCCTCGGGCCCGCCGGTGGCGGAGATGAGGTAGAGCACCAGCAGCGCGCGCATGCCGTAGTAACTGAAGCGCTCCCACATCTCGGTGATGAACAGTACCCACAGGCCTCTCGGTTGGTACACGCAGGTTCCTTGTGCCGGCAGGGGCTGAGGATATCATCGTGGCAGCGCCGCATCGGGGAGCCACTCAGCATGAGCCGTGCATCGGACAACGAACCTGCCGGGGACAGCTCCGGCCCGTTCTGCTGGAACTGCAACAAGCCGCTCGACGATCTGGCGCGCCCGGTGAGCCGACACCAGTACTGTCCGCACTGTGCCGAAGCCGTGCACTGCTGCCGGATGTGCACGCTGTTCGCGCCCACGCGGCCGGAGCAGTGCCGGGAGGATCGCGCGGAGCCCCCAACGGACAAGACGGCGGCGAACTTCTGCGACTTCTTCATCCTGCGCGAGACGGCGCCGGGGTCGCCGGCGGGCGGGGACGAGGGCAGCGCCCGGGCGCGTCTCGACGCGCTGTTCGGTTCAGGCAGCGGCGAGGCGTCGGGGCCGGACGCCGCTGATCACGATGACCGGGAGGCCAGAGCCCGGTCCCGGCTCGACGACCTGTTCGGCGGTGATTCAGACGGGGACTGAGCCCGCGCCGGTGCCCGGTTGTTTTGCAATTCAGGCGGATGGGACTATAGTGAGCTATAGAATAGGTGCAGTGCACAATTTCCGTGCGGAGTGGACGGAGAGTGCGCGGCAGGTACGCGATGTTGCCGGCAGGGCGGTCGCGGCCACCATCACCACCATCATCGTCGGAGGGTCGGCGGTTGGAAATGTCGGTTGCCCGGGGCGCGGTGAGACCGCAGGCCCCGACCATGGAGAATGCGACCAGCTACGAGGAGTGGAAGGCGGCCGCCATTGCCCACGACGAGCGCTCCGGGGCCGCCGCCTGGCGCCGTGCTGATGTCAGCCGGCGCTACGACTACCGGGTGATCCGCCGGCGCCTGGAGGAAATCCGCCAGGTGCGCGCGTCCGAAGATCCCCATCGCCTGCTCTTCTATCTGAACGAGGGGATCCACGGCAACATGGGCGGGATGGGCTCCACCCGCCTGTACCGCAAGGCCAAGTTCGGCACCAAGGATCTGGTCAGCAACTACATCCGCGAGCAGGTTGCCGCGCTGGAGCAGATCGCGGCGGTGGACGACGATGTCATCTCGATGTCGGAGAAGCTCGAATTCTTCCGCCGCGCCAGCCATTGCTTCGGCCGTACCGCGCTGATGCTCTCCGGCGCCGGCGCGTTGGGACCGTTTCACGTCGGGGTGATCAAGGCCCTGGTGGAACAGGATCTGCTGCCCAACGTCATCTCCGGTTCCAGTGCCGGCGCGCTGGTGGCGGCCACCGTGGGTACCCGCACCGACGAAGACCTGCACGAGGTGTTCAAGCTGGCTACCGCCGTCGGGGTGTTCGAGGAGGTGGGGGAAGCCGAGGTCGATCTGCTGAAAGGCAACCGGCGTCTCAGCATCCAGGAAGTGCGCGGGTTCGTCGAGCACCAGATTCCGGACCTGACCTTCCAGGAAGCCTTCGAGCTCACCGGCCGGCGGATCAACATCTCGGTGTCGCCGCGGGAAATGCATCAGCAGTCCCGGCTGCTCAACGCCGTCACTTCCCCGAACGTCTACATTCGCGAAGCGGTGCTCGCCTCCTGCGCCATTCCCGGTATCTTTCCGCCGGTGACGCTGGCGGCGAAAAACCGTCTCGGCCAGCGCCAGCCCTACGTGCCCAGCCGGCAGTGGCTGGACGGGTCGGTGACCGACGACCTGCCGGCGAAGCGACTGATCCGGCTGTACGGGGTGAATCACTTCATCACCAGCCAGACCAACCCGGTGGCGCTGTGGACGATCCGTGATTCCAGCGCCAACGACAGCCTGCTCGCGCGCCTGTGGGAGATCAATCAGAACGCCAGCCGGGAGTGGCTCAAGGCAACGTATCCGTTCGCTATGGAAATCACCAAGGACCTGTACCCGCTGAACGTCATGACGCGGATGTTCTACAGCGTGGCCACTCAGGACTACACGGCGGACATCAACATTCTTCCCCGGCGCCGTCTGTGGGATCCGCGCAAACTGCTGTCGATACTCAGTGATGGAGAAGTGCGGGGCCTGATCCGCGAAGGTGAGATGGTCACCTGGCCGCGGATCGAGATGATCCGCAACTGCACCGCCATCAGTCGAACCCTGGACGGGATTCTGACCCGCCTGGAGCAGCAGCAGATCTACGCCCACGCCTGACCGCCGCCTCAGAATGGATCCGGCGCATCGCGCCGGGAGTCTTGCCCGCCAGCGATACATGAGGGTATGGTGATTCCGTGCCGGCTTCCGCGCGAAAGCGTGGTTACGGAGTAACGCCGGCAGACGTTCTTGCTGCGCCAACACGCCGGCCGGGGAGGAAGGCGGATGGACCTTGCGGCCAGTCCGACTGCCATCCACGAGACTCAGAGTCTCATGCCGTTCCTTGTCTACTCGCTCTCGGTGGTAGGCATTCTCGCCCTGACGCTCGTGCTTGCCTGGCTGCTCGGCAGCCGCACCCGGCACCGTACCGCCACCGACCAACCCTTCGAATCCGGCATCGTCTCCGTGGGCAGCGCCGAGCAGCTGCGGCTGTCGGTGGAGTTCTACCTGGTGGCCATGTTCTTCGTCATCTTCGATCTCGAGACCATCTTCATCATCGCCTGGGCCGTGGCGTTCTACGATCTGGGGTGGCGCGGCTACGCGGGCAGCGCGGTCTTCATCGGCGTGCTGCTGGTGGCGTTGGTGTACGAGTGGCGAAGCGGCGCGCTGGACTGGGGGGTTCGATCGCCCCACCGGCGCCAGGCCGTCTCCGGCACCAGTGGCGGAGCGCGTCCATGAGGTGGAATCTCATCCCGGTGGCGCCCGACGAGCCCATGACGGCGGCAGACGCGGCCATGGATGCCGACAACGGTCACAGCGTGCTGCTCGGCAAGCTCGAGGATCTGGTGGCCTGGGGTCGGGCGAACTCCCTGTGGCCTTTCAACTTCGGGCTGTCCTGCTGCTATGTGGAGATGGCCACCGCGTTTACCCCGCGACACGATCTGTCGCGCTTCGGCGCCGAGGTGATTCGCGCGAGCCCCCGGCAGGCGGACCTGATCGTGGTGTCGGGAACCGTGTTCCGGAAGATGGGACCAGTGCTGCAGCAGCTCTACGATCAGCTGCTCGAGCCGAAGTGGGTCATCTCCATGGGTTCATGTGCCAATTCCGGCGGCATGTACGACGTCTACAGCGTGGTTCAGGGGGTGGACAAGTTCCTTCCGGTGGATGTCTACGTGCCCGGCTGCCCGCCGCGGCCGGAAGCGCTGATGCAGGGTCTGACGCTGCTGCAGGACGCGGTGAAGCACGAGCGCCGGCCTCTGTCGTGGGTCCTCGAAGACGCGGCGCAGCCGTCGGCAACGGCGGCGCGCGCGCGCCGGACGCCCCCGAGCCTGCGCGACCTGCGCACCCCGGAACGCATGCGTGCCACCACCTACGACCGGCCAACTTCGGTTGGTCAGGTCCCCAGCTACGGAGAACCTCTGGCCGGTCGCGCTCGTCCGCGACCTAAGGACGAGTGGTGACGGCGGCGGCTGCGGCGTTTTCCGGGGAAGCCTCCGCCCTGGCTCACGAGCTGTCCGGGCGTTTCGGCGAAGCCTGCCGTCCGCAGGAGACCGCGGACGGCGTGCCGACGTTCTGGGTTCCGGCGGCCCGGCTGGTGGAGGTCGCCGGCTATCTGAAGCACGAGACCGACGCGCCGTTCCGGATGCTCTACGACCTGTCCGCGGTGGATGAACGGCTTCGCGAGCACCGGTCGGGCCAGCCGGACTCGGACTTCACCGTGTTTTATCACCTGTGGTCGCTGGAGCGCAGCGCCGAGGTCCGCCTGAAGGTTGCGCTGCCCGAGAGTCGCCCCAGCGTCCCGACCCTCACCGGCCTGTGGCCGGCCGCGAACTGGTACGAGCGCGAGGCGTTCGACATGTTCGGGCTGGAGTTCGAAGGCCACCCGAACCTGGTTCGGATCCTGACGCCACCGCAATGGCAGGGCCACCCGCTTCACAAGGAGCAACCGGCCCGTGCCACC
>JBFISC010000049.1:0-17512 GCA_041608775.1 Pseudomonadales bacterium
GCGAGGGCGGTCCCGAGGTATTCATGATGCAGCGGCCGGGCGGCGTCGACTTCCCGGACCTGCACGTGTTTCCCGGCGGTAAGGTGGACGAGGGCGACTTCGCGCCGGAGCTGATCGCCGGGTTGCCCGAGTCGGCGGCCGATCGCCTGCTCGGCGTGCCGGGCGGTCTGCGTTACTGGGCTGCCGCCATTCGCGAGTGCTTCGAGGAGTGTGGCGTGCTGCTGGCGTATCGGAACGGAGCCCTGATCGACTGGGCCGACGAGCGGGAAGTGGCGCACTTCAACGGCTATCGTCAGCAGCTCATCGACGGCGAGCTGACCATGCTCGACGTCTGCCGCCGGGAGGAACTGCGTCTGGCAGCGGACCGGGTGCTGTACTTCAGCCACTGGATCACGCCGGAACAGGCGCCGCGCCGGTTCGACACCCGGTTTTTCATCGCCGCGATGCCCGACAACCAGGAGACCATCGCGCATGCCTGGGAGACCGCGGATGACGAGTGGGTGCGGCCCCGGGACGCGCTGGCGGCCTGGGAGGCCGGCCGCTGGCAGATGATCTCGCCGACCCTCAGCACGCTGAACAGCATAGCGGGGTTCTCAGACGTGCCGAGCATGCTCGAGGCGGTGCTCGCGGAGTCCCACCTTGAGACGCTCACGGACGAGATGCGCCGGCAGGGCATGCACGACCTGCGATGAGCCCGGTGCTCGACATCCAGGGTTTGTCCAAGGCCTTCAGCGACGGCGACCGCCGACGCCGGGTGCTGGAGTCGCTGTCCCTGACCCTCGCCCCCGGCGAGGTGGTGGCTCTGCAGGGGCCAAGCGGCTCGGGCAAGACTACGCTGCTCAACGTCGTGGCCGGTCTGGTTCAGGAAGATGAAGGCTCGCTGCGGCTGCGTACCGGCGACGGCACGCTGGCGCTGCACCAGCTCGACGAGCGGGCACGAAGCCGGGTGCGGCGTGCCCACATGGGTTACGTGTTCCAGTTCTTCAACCTGGTGCCGACGCTGACGGTGCGGGAGAACGTGCTGTTGCCGCTGGAGCTCAACGACCGCTGGGACCTCGAAGCGCGGGCGCTCGAGCGGCTGGCCGGTCTCGGCCTCGAGGATCGTGGTGACGCGTTTCCGGAAACCCTGTCCGGCGGGGAACGCCAGCGCGTGGCCATAGCCCGGGCGCTGGCCCATGAGCCGGTTCTGGTGCTCGCGGACGAGCCCACGGGGAATCTCGACGCGGATAGCGCGGCCACGGTCGCCGAGCTGCTGTGGCGGGAGGTGCGGCGTCTCGACGGCGCGCTGCTGCTCGCGACCCACGACGAGGCCATCGCGGCCAGGGCCGACCGGGTTCTGCGGATGGGGGGACCGTCCCGGTCGCGCGGATGACGCTGCTCGTCACCAGCCAGCTGCGTTTTCTCCGACGCTCGCCCTGGAGCGCGCTGACGGCCCTGATCGGGATGGCGCTGGGTGTGGCCTCGGTGGTAGCCGTCCACCTGATCAGCGCCCAAGTGCAGCGAACCCTGGACGCGTCCGCGCCGCCGCATCTGGCCGGCCTCACCCATCTGCTGTGGCGACCGGAGCTTGGCGCCGATGACTATTTCCGCCTCCGCGACTGGTGGCGCGCGCATCCGCAGGTGCCGCTGGCGAGCCTGGTCCCCATGGTCGACGGCCAGGCGGAGTTGGACGGGCGCCGGGTCCAGATACTGGGTGCCGACTGGCTCACCCTGCCTGCCGGCGCCGCTCTGCCTGCCGCCGCTGGCGCGACCCTGGCCGTGTCCCCGGAGGTACTGGTCGGAGAAGCCGTGCTCGCAGACCAGGAGCTGGGCTATCAGGCCGGCGACCGGCTCAGCCTGAGCGGGCGCACGTTGATCGTTGCCGGGGTGGCGGACACCGGCCTCGGGCCGGCGCTCATCGCCGACATCGGCCTGGCCCAGCACCTGTTGGGGTCTGGCCCGACGCACCTCAGCCGGCTGGGTCTGGCCGTCGTCGATCCGTTTGCGCCTTGGCGGCGCCGGCTCGATCGGCTGATGCCCGGTTTCGGTGCCGGGCTGCCGGAGCCTGGGGCGGCCCCGTTGCCGGTGCTGCTCGGTGACGACAGCCTGGATCCCGCCTGGCAGGCGCGGCCGGTGACCGCGGAACGGCCGACTGCCGCCTTTGCCCGTTCCGTGCTGTTCAACCTCGGCGCGCTAGGAACCCTGGCGTTGCTCGTGGCCTGGTTTCTTATCTATCAGGTGGGAGCGATCTGGTTGCGCCGTCAGCATCTGGTGCTGACCCGGCTGCAGATGCTGGGCGTGGATCCGCGCATGCTTCGCCGCAGCTTTCTGGCGCTGTTCGTGGCGCTCGGAACGGCGGCCACGCTGCTCGGCGGCCTGGTCGGCGTGCAGCTGGCGTCGCTGCTGGTGGACCTGTCCGCGGCCACCGTCGATGCGGCCACCACCCCGACGGCGCTGGACGTCTGGGTCCTGCTCAAGGCCGTAGGCTCCGGTCTCGGCGTCTGTCTCGTCGGCGGCTATGCGGCCTTCGCCCGGGAGCGGCGCCAGCGACCCGGGTCGGGGTGGTGGCGATGGCCTGCAATTCCCGTGCTCGGCCTCCTGATCGCCTTCGGCGTGATCGTCGAGGGGACCGGCGTGATCGGTGGTTTCCTCGCCGTTCTGGCTATGAGCCTGCTGGCCGTGGTGCTGGTGGGTCCGTTGCTGTGGTTGCTCCGGCGGGTTGGACGCGGCACCGGCCGCGGGCTGCTGACCCGGCTGGCGCTGCGCGAGGTCGCCTGGTATCCGCGGGTGCTGGACGTCGCCCTAGCGGCGCTCACCCTCGCGGTGGCAACCGGCATCGGCGTCGGCCTGATGGTGGAGAGCTTTCGCAGCGACTTTCAGCGCATGCTCGACGTGCGCCTGGCTGGGGACCTGTACCTCTACGACTTGGGTGACCGCGCGGAGGCGATCGAGGGGTGGCTGCTGGCGCAGCCGGAGGTTCGGTCCGTGCGGCGGTTCGGCGAAGCCCGCACCCGCGTCGGCGCGCTGCCGGTAGAGCTGGGATTCGGCGAGTTCGATGCTACCGAGAGTGCGCGCTACGGCTTTCCTCGGGCCCTGGAGCCGGGTCAGGCCCTGGCCAACGAGCGGCTGCTGCGGGACCTCGGACTCGGGGTGGGCGATAGCGCTGTCCTCGCCGAGGGTGAGATCACCCTGGTCGGCACGTTTCCAGGGTTCGGTGATGCCCGGGGCCGGGTGCTCGTGGACGTGTCCAGCCTGGACCGGTTCGGCCTGGCGCCGCGCTACGATCGCCTCGCGGTGCAGCTGCATGGCGAAGGCGCGCTGGCGACTCGCCTGGCAGAGCGATTTCCGACGATCAGCGTTGAAGCGCGCGCGACGATCCGCGCCATCGCGCTGCGGATCTTCGATCGCACCTTTGCCATCACCCGGGCGCTGACGCTGCTGGCGTTGCTGGTGGCGGTCGTGGGCACCTACAACGCGCTGACCGCGCTGCGGCTGAATCAGTCCGCCACCGCGGAACTGCTTCGGGCCCAGGGGGTTACCCCGGCCGAGACCCGGTACATCGCGCTGATCCGGGCCGCGACGGTGGGCGGCATGGCCATCGCGCTGGCGCTGCCGCTGGGAATCGCCATGGCGTGGACGCTCTGCGGGGTCATCAATCCGCGCTCGTTCGGCTGGTCGGTGACGCTGCAGCTGCCGGTAGTCGGCTGGCTGCCGCCGCTGGTGCTCGGCCTGGCCGCTGCGCTGCTGGCCGGGCTGCTGCCGGCGCCCAGAGAACGGGGTGCGCTCCATGACAGTGCCTGATCGGACCCGCGCTCAGCGGCCCTGGCGCCTGCTCCAGGGGCTGTCCCAGGTGCTGATTCTGTTGCTCGCTGCTACGCCCGCCGGCGCGGCTCAGCTGCGGCTCGGCAGCGTGCTGGGCGACGCGGCCGGGGATTTCCTGCGTGCCGAGCAGCCGCGAGCATTCGAGTTCCCTTCCGATCATGGTCCGCATCCCGGCTTCCGCAGTGAGTGGTGGTACCTGACGGCCAGCCTGGAGTCCCCGAACGGCGATGCCTACGGTGTGCAGTTCACGCTGTTCCGGCAGGCGCTGCGGCCGCGGCCTGTGGTGGCCGGGCCCTGGGATGCGACGCAGATCTATCTCGGCCATCTGGCGCTGACCGATGTGCGTGGCGGCCGGCATCTGCACGACGAGCGCCTCAGCCGCGGGCATCCGCGCGTGGCCGGGGTGACGGCGGCACCGTTCGCAGCGCTCGTGGATGGCTGGCGTCTGTCGGGCGTCGAGCAGGGGCTCGACGTGCTCAGGCTGGATGCCGCGACGGCCAGCTTCGGCGTGCAGCTGAACTTCGAGGCTTTGAAGCCGCTGGTGCGCCAGGGCGACCGCGGGCTGTCGGCGAAGGGACCGGGACAGGCCTCCTATTATTACTCCCTGCCGCGGCTGGCCGCGGCAGGCGAGATCCGTCTGGGCGATGCGGTGGTGAGGGTAGCGGGCACCGCCTGGTTGGATCGGGAGTGGAGCACCAGCGTGCTCTCGGAGGCGCAGCGGGGCTGGGACTGGTTCGCGCTGCAGCTGGAATCCGGCATCGACCTGATGGCGTTCCAGCTGCGTCGCGATGACGGGCTGCGGGATCCCTACGACCAGGGTGTCTGGGTCCGGGCGGACGGCACGGCCCACCAGCTCCGCTCCAGGGATTTCGAGCTGCTGCCGCTGCGACGCTGGAAGGACGAGCACGGCGTGACCTGGCCGGTGGCCTGGGAGCTGGCGGTGATGGGCCCCGAGGGACCGCGGCGCCTGCGCATAGAGGCGGCGCTGGACGATCAGCGCATGGATACCCTGCTCACCTACTGGGAAGGGCTGGTCAGGGTCTTCGACGAGTCCGGTGAACGCATCGGCACTGGCTACATGGAGTTGACTGGCTATGAGTGACGATCTGGACTGGCCCTTGGTGGGGCGCAGCGACGGTGAAGACCTGATTCTGTTCCGCTCGCGCTACGACCTGCGCCGTCACCCGCACAGCGGTGAGGTGATGAAGCGGATCGTGCTGGAATCCGTGGACTGGGTGAACGTGGTGGCGATCGATCGAGACGGCAGGCTGGTGATGATCCGCCAGTTCCGATTCGGCGTCGGCTACACGACGCTGGAGATCCCCGGCGGCATGGTGGATGCCGGCGAGACGCCGCTGCAGGCCGCTCGTCGTGAGCTGCAGGAGGAGACCGGCTATGCCGGCGGCAGCTGGGCGACGCTGGGCGCGGTCGAGCCGAACCCGGCGTTTCACGATCATCTGTGTCATCAGTTTCTGGCTCGCGATGTGGAGCCGGTGGGCGGTCAGAATCTCTCCGACGGCGAAGCGATTCGTGTCGAGCTGATGTCCGAGCAGGCGGTTGCCGCAGCAGCCCGTGACGGCGAGATCCGTCACGTGCTGGTGCTGTCGGCGCTGTCGCGGGTGCTCGAGCTGTGGCCGCGCCCGTTCGTGCGGCAGCCCGGGTCGTCTTGAGGCGGATTCGGCGTCGTACATGCAGGCTACAACCGCGCCTAGGATCGATGGCGGAAAAAGGTCACAATGAGCACCGGATCGAGTCGGGACTTTCCGGGGGGCAGGTCGAGGACACGTGGCAGAGAGGTCTTCCAGTATGGTTGTTCCTGCGGCTGCGGTTACGGCGATCTCCGGAGGCAACGCGTCGGGGCACGATGAAACGGCCTGTGATGACGACGCGCTTGCCAGCGCCTCGATTCTGCTGGTGGACGACAAGCCGGATTTGCTCGACAGCCTGCACCAGCTGGTAACCCTGCACGGCTACGAGCCCGACAAGGCGCTGGGTGGGCACGAGGCGCTGGAGCTGCTGTGCCGCAACCGTTACGACGTGGTGCTGCTGGATCTCATCATGCCGGGAGTCAGCGGCCACGACGTGCTGGACTTCGCGACCCGGGAAGGTCTGACCTGCAAGATCATCGTCGTCAGCGGGGATGCCAGCTACAGCGGCGTCAAGCACGCGCTGCATTGCGGTGCCTTCGACTTCGTGAAGAAGCCCTACGAGGCCGGCGAGCTCATTGCCACCATGGAGACCGCGTTGCGCCAGTGCCGGCTCGAGCGCGAGAACGCCCGCATGGAGCAGCGCCTGAAGGAATCCGAGGCGCTCCACCGGTTCATCGTGAACAACTCCCCCGATCTGGTGTACATGCTGGATCGCAACGGCTGCTTCACCTTTCTCAACGATCGCGTGGAGACGTTGCTCGGCTACCGCAAGGACGAGCTGATCGGCCGGCACTACAGCGAGATCGTCGATCCCGAGCATCTGGAGCATGCGCGCCATCTGTTCGACGAGCGCCGGACCGGGGCTCGGGCGGCAAACAACGTCGAAGTGCGGTTGAAGAGCCGCAGGCCCCGCGGCGGCTCGCGACGGTTTCACGGCGCTCAGGGCGTCTGGGCCGAGCTGACGGCCATGGGCGTGTATCGAGATCCGCGCGAGCGCACCCGCAGCGGCTTCATCGGCTCCTACGGCACGGCGCGGGACATCAGCGAGCGCAAGGAGGCGGAGGAGGTCATCAACTTCCAGGCTTACCACGACCTGCTGACGCGGCTCCCGAACCGGGTATTGCTGCGCGACCGGCTGACCCTGGCCATCGCCCAGGCGGAGCGCAACAAGCGCAAGCTGGCGGTGATGTTCCTCGACCTCGATCGCTTCAAGGTGGTCAACGACACCCTTGGCCACACCATCGGCGACCGCCTGCTGAAGGCCGTGGCCAACCGGCTGCAGAGCTGTCTGCGCAGCGGTGACACGCTGTCCCGTTTCGGCGGTGACGAGTTCATGCTGCTGCTACCGGAGATCCGAACCCGGGACGACGTGGTGGTGATCGCGGACAAGATCCTCGAGCGGCTGAGCGCGCCGTTCAGCATCGACGGCCACGAGCTGTTCGTCGGCGCGAGCATCGGCATCGCCGTGTACCCCGAGGCCGGCGACCACGAAGAAACCCTGATCCAGAACGCCGACATCGCCATGTACAACGTCAAAGGCAACCGGCGCAATGGCTATCAGTTCTTCTCCGAGGAGCTGAACCACCGCTTCTCCACCCGACTGACCATGGAGCGCGACCTGAGGAGCGCGCTGGCCCAGGAAGAGCTGATCGTGCACTACCAGCCCCAGATCGAGATCGCCAGCGGTCGCATCGTCGGCGTTGAGGCTCTGGCGCGCTGGAACCATCCGGTGCAGGGGCTGATTCAGCCGGACCAGTTCATGGCGCTCGCGGAGGAAGCCGGTCTCGTCGCCGAGGTGGACGAGCTGGTGCAGCGCCAGGCGTTTCTCGATCTTGCGCGCTGGCGCAGCGAAGGTCATGACAATCTCAAGCTCACGGTCAACGTCTCTGCCGATCAGGCGGCTCAGGACAACTTCGTGGCGCGGTTCACGGCCGCCCTGGATTCGGCCGGATTGCCGGGCAGCGCGGTCAATCTCGACGTGACCGAAGGCACGCTGCTGCGGGACATCGAATCCATCGTGCCGCGGCTGCGGGCGCTCCGCCGGCTGGGCATCGGCATCGTCATCGATGATTTCGGCACGGGCTACTCTTCGCTCAACTACCTGCACCAGTTCCCCATAGATACCCTCAAGGTGGATCGCAGCTTCGTCGGCGACATCCGCGCCGACCACGGCGGCGCCCCGGTTATCGACGCCATCGTCGCCATGGCCCGGGGGCTGAAGCTGTCTCTGGTGGCGGAAGGTGTCGAGAACCGCACCCAGCTGAGCTACCTGAACGAGAAGGGATGTGCCAGTGCCCAGGGGTTCATCTTCAGCGCCGCGGTGGCCGCTCCCGCCATCGGGACGCTGCTGAACGACGACCCGTTCCGCCACATGGCGGGGAGCCCGGGTTCCACGCAACCGGAGCCCGCTGAGACATCTGCTGTCGCCGGGGCGGAATCCGAGCCCAGGTGAAGGGCTTCACCAGCCGAATCGTTCACAGCGATCGCCGTGATCCCATAGAGCACGGCTCGCTGCACAAGCCCGTGCACCCCAACGTGGCCTACGGCTACGAAGACGCCCGGGAGCTGGCGGCCGTGTTTCAGGGCAAGCGCGGCTACAGCTACGGACGTCAGATCAACCCGACGGTGGAGGCGCTGGAGGCGAAGATCGGCGCCATGGAGAACGGCCTGCAGACTGTGTGCTTCGGTACCGGAATGGCAGCAATCGGCACGATGCTCTTTGCGCTGCTGCGCGAGGGCGATCACTTCGTCTCCAGCGCCTTTCTGTTCGGCAACACCAACAGCCTGTTCCAGACCTTCGAGACCCATGGCGTCGGCGTGAGCTTCGTAGATGCCACGGACGCGGCAGCCGTGGCGGACGCCATTGGCGACCGCACCCGCCTGGTGTTCGTCGAGACCATCGCCAACCCGCGGACCCAGATCGCGGCGCTCGAGGAGGTCGGCGAGCTGTGTCGGGATCGGGGTCTGGTGTACGTGGTCGACAACACCATGACCTCGCCCTACCTGTTTCAGCCGCGGACGGTGCAGGCGAGCCTGGTGGTGAACAGCCTGACCAAGTACATCGGCGGTCACGGCAACGCGCTCGGAGGGGCCGTGACCGAGATGGGCTGCTTCGACTGGCGGGGCTTCGACAACATCTACGATACCTACCGCAAGGGCGACCCATCGTCGTGGGGCATAACCCAGATCAGAAAGAAGGGCCTGCGCGACTTCGGCGCCGCGCTCGGCCCGGAAGCCGCCCACCACATCGCCGTCGGCGCGGAGACGCTGGCGCTGCGTCTCGATCGCCAGTGCGCCACGGCGGAGGCGCTGGCCCGGTACCTGGACGCCCACCCGCGGGTCAAGCGGGTCTACTATCCGGGGCTGGAAGCCCACCCGCAGCACGACCGGGCGCGCCGGCTGTTCCGCCATCCCGGGGCGCTGTTCAGCTTCGAGCTGTCTGACGGCGTCGACATATGGACATTCCTGAACGCGCTGGAGGTGGTGGTGAAGTCCAGCAACCTGGGCGATAACCGCACGCTGGCGATTCCCGTGGCACACACCATCTACTTCGAGATGGGCCCGGAGCGGCGCGCCAGCATGGGCATCGACGACTCGCTCATCCGGATTTCGGTGGGCATCGAAGAAGCCGAGGATCTGCTCGAGGACTTCGAGCGCGCGCTGAACCGCTGAAGCAGGAGACCGCATGGAACGATTGAAGGACAAAGTCGCCGTGATCACGGGGGGTGCCGGCGGCATCGGGCGGGCGGCCGGCAAGCTGTTCGCCGCCGAGGGCGCGAGCGTGCTGCTGGTGGATTTGGACGAAGGTGCGCTCAAGCAGGCCGTGGCGGACTGCGAGAGCAACCGGGTGAGCTACCTGGTGGGCGACGTCACCCGGGCTGCGGACGACCAGGCGATGATCGACACGGCGACGGAGCGCTACGGCGGCGTCGACGTGTTGCTTGCCAACGCCGGCATCGAAGGCGACGTCAAGCCCATCGTCGAGTACGACGAAGCCCGCTTCGATCAGGTCATGAGCGTCAATGTAAAAGGCGTGTTTCTCGGGTTGAAGTCGGCGTTTCCGGCCATGCAGGCCCGGGGTGGGGGCAGCATCGTCATCACCTCGTCGGTGGCCGGTGTCGGCGGCGCGGCGGGGGTGTCGGCTTACGTCACCAGCAAGCACGCGGTAATCGGGCTGATGCGCACGGCGGCCAAGGAGGGCGCCGCCATGAACATCCGCGTTAACACCGTCAATCCCTCGCCGGTGGAGACGAGGATGATGCGCAGCCTGGAGGAAGGTATGCTTCCCGGCTCGGCAGAAGCCGCCAAGGCAGCCATGGCCGCCTCGATCCCGCTCGGCCGCTACGGCTCCCCCGAGGAGATCGCCAAGGTCATGCTGTTTCTCGCCAGCGACGACAGCGCCTGGGTCACGGGCTCCGTGTACATGGCCGATGGCGGCTTCACCTCCTGACATCACCAATCACGTGGACGACGGCTCATCCCATGGCTGAAGCACTACTGGAAACCCGACTCGATCTTCCTAACCGCCGGTCCGGCAAGGTCCGGGACATCTACGACGTGGACCTCGGCAGCGGCGAAGCGGCGCTGCTGATCGTCGCCACGGACCGGGTCAGCGCCTTCGACGTGGTCATGGCCAATGGCCTGCCGGGCAAAGGCATCGTGCTTACCCAGATCTCGCGGTTCTGGTTCGAGCACTTCGCTGGACAGGTGGATCACCACCTGCTGTCGACGAGCGCGGCCGATGTCCCCGGCCTGACGGCGGCGCAGCGGCGAGCGCTGGACGGTCGCATCATGCTCTGCCGCAAGACCGACGTGGTGCCCATCGAGTGCATCGCCCGGGGTTACATTACCGGCAGCGGCTGGAAGGACTACCAGCGGACGGGTGCCGTCTGCGGCATCCCGCTCCCGGACGGGCTGCGCAACAGCGACCGTCTCGCGGAACCGCTGTTCACGCCGTCCACCAAGGCCGAGACCGGCCACGACGAAAACATCAGCTTTGAGGAAGGCGCCGGGATCGTCGGCTCCGAGCTCATGGCCTGGCTGCGTGACACCACCCTCGAGCTCTACCGCAAGGCGCGGGACTACGCGCTGGAGCGCGGCATCATCCTGGCGGATACCAAGTTCGAGTTCGGCCGCCTGCCCGGCCGCGAAACGCCGCTGCTGATCGACGAGATCTTCACCCCGGACAGCTCGCGGTTCTGGCCGGCGGATCTGTGGAAGCCCGGCGGCGAGCAACCGAGCTTCGACAAGCAGATCGTGCGCAACTACCTCGAGACCCTGGTCGCCTCCGGCGAGTGGGACAAGACGCCGCCGGGTCCGGTGCTGCCCGCCGAGGTGGTGGAGAAGACCATGGCCCGCTACCTGGAGGCTTACCAGCGCCTCACCGGCAGCGAGCTCACTCTGCCCTAGAGGTGCCCGGGCGGTCGCCACCGGGGCGCGCCCGAAGCCTCAGCGCGCGCTGGTGCTCGCGCAGGTGGCCGCGGGGTGGCGGCAGGGCGCCGATGACGCCGGTCGCCGTGAAGCCGGCCCGCTCATAGAGGGCTTTCGCGGGCGCGTTGTCGTCGGCGACGTCGAGCAGCAGCAGGGTGTACCCGGCGCCGGTGGCCCAGGCCACGACCGCGTCGATGAGCGCGGCGCCGACCCCCCGGCGCCGTGCCTCTGGAGCCACCCACATGGAGATCAGATAGGCCGCGTCGTCACGGCTGGCGTCGTCGGCCATGCCGCGAGCCATGCCGACGTCTGTGCCGGCCTCCACCGCAACGAAGGTGGCAAGCCGGTCGAGCTGGGCGCGCCAGTCGGCCTCTGTCAGGCGCTCGGCTTCGGCCAGCGTGCTGCCGAAGAATTCCGGCGCATCCGCCAGAGCGGCGAGCCTCAGCCGCCGCAATCGTTCCCAGTCCCCGTTCCGCAGACGCTGGATGTCCATCGCGCTATCGTAGCCGAGTGATGCAGGGTCCGCGTCTCATGCTCGTGCACAGCCCGCTCACCGGCCCGTCTTTCTGGGCCGGCGTGCGCGATGCGCTGTGGCAGCGGGGTCGCCGTGCCTATCTCGGCCGGCTGCCGCCGGCTCAGCGTATCCACCCGCCGTACTGGCTGACCCACGCTGCCGGAATCGCTGCCGCGTTGCCGGAGGAGGACGAGGTGGTGCTGATCGCCCACAGCGGTGCCGGACCGCTGCTGCCGGCCATCGGCCGGCTGGCGCGCAACCGCAGCGCTGGCGCCAGGGTGGTGGGCTACCTGTTCGTCGACAGTGACCTGCCGGAGGACGGTTGCTCGCGGCTCGATCTGTTCGACGATGAGACGGCTGCCGCCGCGTTGCGTGGGCGCTGCGTGCGTGGCTGGATGCCGCGCTGGACCTCGGCGGACCTGGCCGGCCTGCTCGGCGACGAGCTGGTGCGAGAGCGCTTTGTCGCCGAGCTGCCGGAGACCCCGCTGGCACTTTACGAGGAGCCGATCCGGGTTCCCGACGACTGGCCGGATGCAGCCTGCGGCTACCTGCAGCTGTCGCGCAGCTATCCGAGTGCGGTGGCGCAGGCGAAGCGTGCAGGCTGGCCGCTGCGCGCCCTCGACGGCCACCACCTGCTGCCGCTGTGCGAGCCCGAGCGGGTGGCCGAAGCCCTGGGCGAACTCCTCGACGCTATGGCGCCAGGTCGGTGACGTCGCGGAAACCGTAGGGCGCGAACGGGCCGATCACGAGCTGCTCCAGAACGCCCTGGCCCTGTCGTTCGTGGCCGTCGCGTTTCAGGGTTGCGTCGCAGATCGCCTGAATGTGGAAATGGGTGGGGTCGGCTGGATCAACCTCGTCGAGCTCGTAGACGTCGTAGCCGGTGTCGAGCTCGCCGTGGTAGAGGCCGTGGCTCCATTCCGGGTGGCCGTAGCCGAGCCCCTTCATGTAGAAGGTCTGACGCGGCGTCAGCCGGATCTCCACGACCTCGCCAGCCCGCGGCTCCATGGTGACCGTCGCGGCCCGGGCGTGACGGGTGCCGGACGCATACTTTAGGTGGCTGGAGACCACGGCGATGTCGTCGGCGGCGTCGCTGTCCACCACCCGCCCCATGGTGTTCCAGGCCACCCCGTTGGCGTCGGCATTGAGATGATAGAAGCTGGCGCAGTCGTCGAAGTTGAGCGGGCACCAGAGCCAGAAGAACTGCGGGCCGCCGGCGAGCGGATTGGTCTGCGGATCGCGCATGCCCACCGGCCGGATGCCCCAGGAGCGGTCGCGGGTCCCCCAGCAGGCGGCGCGCTGCAGGGCATGACGCTGGCCGTTCACCTCCACGTGGCCGTCGTAGCAACCGTTCTGAGTGAGCCGGGTGTAGTCCATGACGGTCATGCTGCCCGCCCGCCGGGTGAAGCGCGGCTCTTCAATGGCTGGAAAGCGGGCGTTGAAGGTCACGTCGGCGTCGATGCCGTGCTCGGGATCGCGGCAGGTCAGGCGCAGCACGCTCAGCGGTTCGATGACCTCGATCTCGATCGGACCCACCCGGGTGTCGAGCCGCTCCATGTGCAGGGTACGCGAGGCGTGCACGTTGTGCTGGCGGCCGTCGACAATGACGCAGAAGGCGGCGTCCATGACGTTCAGATGGGGGTACACGCCAAGTGCGCCGGCAAAGAACAGCCCGCCGTCGCGCAGGTAGCCGTTGAAGAAGTAGCGGTCGTAGAAGTTCCGGTCGGTGCCGGCGTAGGCGATCGGCTCGGCGGTCTGATGGATGGGATAGTCGTCGGCTTTTGTTAACATGCGTCTCCCCCGAGCACGTCATCGATCCTCACGGCCAGAGTAGCCATGGACTGGGAACGCTACAAGGCGCTTTGCGATACCCCCGAGGTGTGCAGCCGCTGGCTGCTGGAGCAGACGCTGGAACTCCTGGACGACCAGGATCTGGCGCTCTCGCTGCGTTCCGCGATGGATGCGCCGCCGCTGCCCAAGCCTGCCGATCACCGCGGCGGCTCTGCCACCGACATGTTCCGCCTGCGGCTCACGCTGGAGCAGGCCAACGCCGTCCGGCTTCGGCTGGAGCAGGCCAGCGCCGTCGGCGAGACCACCCGCGCCACGCGCGAGCGCGGTCTCGGCGGGTTCGTCGAAGCATGGCGGGAGTACGAGCAGCACCTGAAGCGCCACCTGCCAGGGCCGACCGATTGTTCCACAAGGTCCTGATCGCCAACCGCGGCGCCATCGCCCGCCGGGTCGTTCGCGCCTGTGACGCGCTCGGGATCGCGTCGGCCGTGGTCTACGCGGAGCCCGATGCCGGAGCGCCGTACCTCGCCGAGGCGGGAGAAGCGCTTGCCCTGGCCGGCAGCCGGGCTGCCGAGACCTATCTGAACGCCGAGGCGCTGCTAGCCTGCCTCGAGGCCTGTGGCGCCGACGCGCTGCATCCCGGGTACGGATTTCTGGCAGAGAACGCCGGGTTCGCCGAGGCGGTGGCGGCCCGGGGCGCGACCTTCATCGGCCCGGCGCCCCGCTGGCTGCGCGCGATGGGGGACAAGATCGAGGCCCGCACGCTGCTCGCCGGCCATGGCTTCCCGGTGTTTCCCGGCAGCGGGGCGCTGGCCGATCTCGACGCTGCCCGGATTGCCGCCGGGCAGATCGGGTTTCCGCTGATGCTGAAGCCCGCCGCAGGCGGGGGCGGCATCGGCATGCGCCGGGTGCGCGACGTGGCGGAACTCGAGGAGGCGTTCCCGCGCGCCCGGCGTCTGGCCGAGGCCGCGTTCAACGACGGAACGCTGTTTCTCGAGGCCTGCATCGAGAACCCGCGGCATGTCGAGATCCAGCTCCTCGGCGATGGCCGGGGCGGGGCCATGCATCTCTATGAGCGCGACTGTTCCCTCCAGCTCAACCACCGCAAGATTCTCGAGGAGTCGCCGGCGCCCGGGCTCGATCGAGGTCCGCTCGCGGCGCTGGCGGAACGGGCGGAGCAGACTGCGGCGGAACTCGGCTACGACAACGTCGGCACCCTGGAGACGCTGCGCAGCGGTTCCGGCGAGTTTGGCTTCATCGAAATGAACACCCGCATCCAGGTCGAGCATGGGGTGACGGAGGCGGTGACGGGACTCGATCTGGTGGCGACCCAGATCGCCCTGGCTGCCGGCGCGGAGCTGCCGGCGCGGCCGCCGCTGTCCGGATGCGCGGTGGAGGTCCGCGTGTATGCCGAGGATCCGCGCACCGGCCACGCGGCCACCGGCACGCTCAGCCAGCTGCGCACGCCGGATCTTCATGGCGTTCGCTTCGAGACGGGATATGCGCCCGGGCAGGCGGTCACCCCTTACTACGATCCGCTGCTGGTCAAGGTGATCGGCCAGGGCGAGACCCGTGCCAAGGCCATCGGCCGGGCGCTCGTCGGGGTGCGCGCTCTGGAGATCGGCGGCGTCGCCACCAACGCGCCGCTGCTGGAGCGGGTTCTGCAGGACCCAGCGTTCCTCGCCGGCGAGGTGCATACCGGGTTCTTTGAGGCGCGCTACGGCCGCCGCTGACCGCCCGATGTCACATTTCCGCCGGCTGAAGCGTCCTGGTAGGTAAGAGTACGTCACTTCGGAGGCTCTCATGACGCGAAAACTGCAGGCGGCATCGGGCATGCTGTTCGGGCTGTTCGTCGCCGCGCATCTGCTCAACACCTGGTTGGCCGCGGCCGGTCCCGGCCCCTATGCCGCGTTGCAGCGGACGCTGTCCGGCGTCTACCAGGCGCCGCTGCTGGAATGGCTGATTCTCCTCGCGGTGCTGGTCCACGTCGGCTGCGCCGGGGTGCGCTGGTGGTCCGAGCGCCGCGACCGCCTGCCGTGGCGCGCCCGGCTGCATCGGTACTGCGGCGTGTTTCTCATGGTCGTCATCGGCGGTCACGTCACCGCCGTGCGGCTGCTGCCCGGCGCCAACGGCTTTCAGCCGGGTTTCGAGGGCGTGGCGTTCTCCCTGGCGCTGCTGCCGGCCTTCTTTTACCCGTACTACTGGCTGCTCGGCTTCGCGGCGGCCTATCACGACTTGAACGGCATCGCGCTGGCGGCTACCCGGCTCGGCTGGCGGTGGCAGCTACCGACCCCCTGGCTCTGCGCCGGTGCCGCCGGTGCGGGAGCGCTGACTCTGCTGGCGCTGCTGGGCTTCGGCGGCGTGCTGTTCGAGATCGGCGACCCGTGGCAGAGTGAGTTCGCCCGGCTCTATCAGAGGCTCTTGAATGGCTGAACCGACCGCCGACGAGCCCGCTGGGGCAATTCGGAAAGCCGTCGCCGCCTCGGACCGGTCGGCGCTGGTGCGTCTGGCGTACCGGATGCTCGGCTCGGTGGAGGATGCCGAGGACGTCGTCCAGGAAGCTCAGCTGAAGCTGCTGGCGACACCGCGGACCGCGGATGATCCGCAGGCCTATCTGTTCCGGACGGTCAGCAACCTGGCCATCGACCGCCTGCGTCGGCTGCGGGTGCAGCGGCGCGCCTATCCCGGTCCCTGGCTGCCGGAACCCCTGATCACTGCGGGCAACGGGGAGGCCGAGGCTGCCCGGGCGGACGATCTGGACATGGCGCTGCTGCTGTTGCTGGAACGGCTGTCGCCGGCCGAGCGGGTGGCGTTCGTGCTGCGGGAAGCCTGCGAGCTGAGCTTCCGCGAGATTGCCGACGTCCTGGGGTCCCGGCCCGACGCCTGCCGGCAACGCTATCATCGGGCGCGGCGCAATCTGGACGGGTTGCGGCGGCCGCCCGTGCCGTCGCGGCAGCAGCGGCGGCTGCTGGAACGGCTGAGCGATGCGGTCGTGGCCGCGGACCATCGCCGGATCGCCGCGCTGCTGACGGAAGACGCGGTGCTGCTCACCGACGGCGGGGGTCGGGTCAGCGCGGCCGTCCGGCCCGTCGAGAACCCGTCGCGGATTGCTCAGGTGCTCGTCCATCTCGCGTCGCGCCGGCCCCTGGACACCATGGAGCTGGGGTGGCTGCCGCTGAACGGTGGCGTGGGCCTGGTGATCCGGGAACGGGGCGAGCCGTTCGCCAGCGTCCAGCTCCAGGCCGACGCCGATGGCGAGCGGATCTCGCGGCTGTTCGTGATGCGCAATCCGGACAAGCTGACCCGGTTGGCAAACCGCTAGCCGCCGGTGGTAGCGTTAGGCTTTTGCCGCCGCCTGTGGGGAGCCGATCATGACTGAGCTGGTCACCATCGACATCGATGCCGGGGTCGCCGACGTGCGGCTGAACCGCGTCGACAAGTACAACGCCCTCAGCCCGGACATGTTCCGGGCCATCATCGAGGCCGGCGAGGCGCTGGCAGAGAACAGCGCCGTGCGGGCCGTGGTGCTGTCCGGCAATGGCCGCGGCTTCTGCGCCGGACTGGACATGGGCAGTTTTCAGGGTATGGCCGAGGGTCCGCGCCAGGGTGGCGGCGGGGCCGACGGGCTGTTGAAGCGGGACGAGCGGCCGGAAAACCACGCGCAGCGCCCGGCCTACGTCTGGAAACGGCTGCCCGTGCCGGTGATCGCCGCCATTCACGGCGTCGCCTTCGGCGGTGGCTGCCAGATCGCCCTCGGCGCCGACATCCGTTTCGCCGCCCCTGACGCGAAGATCTCGGTGATGGAAATCAAGTGGGGGCTGATTCCGGACATGAGCTTGACTCAGACCCTGCGGGACCTGGTGCCCCTGGACGTGGCCAAGGAACTGACCTTCACCGGTCGGGTGCTGTCCGGCGAGGAGGCCAGGGCCATGGGTCTCGTCACTCACGTGGTGGACGATCCGCTGCAGGCCGCGCTCGCCCTGGCGCGGGAGATCGCCGGAAAATCGCCGGATGCGATCCGTGCCGGCAAGCGCCTGCTGGAAGCCGCCTGGCATGCCGACGAGCGCTCCGGGCTCGAGCTGGAATCGACCCTGCAGCGGTCGCTGATCGGCTCGCCCAATCAGGTCGAGGCGGTGAAGGCCAACTTCGAGAAGCGCGAACCGAAGTTCGCCGACGGCTAGCCCCGGCCGTGAGCTGGGAGAAGGAAGTCCGTGAGATCGAACGCCGCCGCCATCTGGCGAAACAGCAGGGCGGTCCGGAGGGCATTGATCGCCAGCACGCCAGGGGCCGCCTCACCATCCGCGAGCGGCTGGACACGCTGCTCGATGCCGGA
>JBFISC010000050.1:0-17210 GCA_041608775.1 Pseudomonadales bacterium
AGGAGATCGACGCGCTGCGCCTGGACCTGGCGGTGGCCGCCGCCCGCCGAGAGGACGCCGAAGGGCGCCGGCGGCGGCTGGCGGTCGAGAGCGAGACCCTGGCCGAGGAGGCGGGCGAGGTGGAGCGCGAGCTGGCCCTCGCGGCCGAGCGCACGGCGCGGCTGGCCGCCGACCTGACCCGCTTCGAGGGGATCCACGCCGAGCTCGAGTCGGCCTTCGACGGCAGCCAGAAAGAGGTCGAGAGCGCCCGCCAGGAGCGCGAGTCGGCCCGCACCTCGGGAGCGAGCCGCCGCGGCCGGCTGGATCTGTTCGAGGCGCGACTCGAGGCGAACGAGCAGGACCTCGCGCGGGTGCGCCGCGAGATCGAGGAGGGAGAGCGCCAGATCGCCTCGTGGCGGGAGGAGGCCGCCACCCTGCGCCGGCGGGAGCAGGAGATCCAGGACGCCCGGCGCCGCGCCGAGGAGGCCCTCCAGGAAGCCCTCGAGCGGCGCGCCGTTACCCGCGACGACCTGCGCGGCGAGCAGGAGCGGGTCGAGGAGCAGCGCGCCCGGGTGAAGGCGCTCGAAGAGGGCATCGAGGCGGTCCGCGCCGAGCGCGACGAGGTCCGCTCGCGGCTGTCCGAGGTCAAGGTCGAAGAGGCCGCGGTCAAGCAGGACGTCGCCCACCTCAAGGCCTCCTTCCGCGAAGAGTTCTCGCAGGAGCCGCCGGAGGGCGGGGACGAGGCCCCGGCCGGACCGCTCGAGGAGCTCGAGGCCGACCTCGCCCGCTGCCGCGAGGCGCTCGAGCGCATCGGTCCGGTCAACCTGCTGGCGGCCGACGAGTTCGCCGAGCACGAGGAGAGGCACAAGTTCCTGACCGAGCAGCGCGCCGACGTGGCCGACTCGGTCGACAGCCTGACCCGCACCATCCGCGAGATCAACGAGACCTCGGGGGCGCGCTTCAAGGCCGCCTTCGAGCAGGTCAACGAGCACTTCCGGACGACCTTCACCGAGCTGTTCCGGGGAGGGGCCGCGGAGATGCGCCTGCTCGACGAGGAGGACCTGCTCGAGAGCGGCATCGAGATCGTCGCCCGCCCCCCCGGCAAGCGGCTGCAGAACATCATGCTGCTGTCGGGCGGCGAGAAGGCGCTCACCGCCATCGCCCTGCTCTTCGCCCTCTTCCGCACCAAGCCCTCGCCCTTCTGCATCCTGGACGAGGTCGACGCGCCGCTCGACGACGTGAACACTCTGCGCTTCGTCGAGCTGCTGCGCCACCGCTCGATCGACACCCAGTTCGTCATCATCACCCACAACAAGATCACCATGGAGATGGCCGACAATCTCATGGGGGTGACGATGAGCGAGCCGGGTGCGTCCCGGCTGGTGTCGGTAGACGTGGAGGAAGCAGCGGCGATGGCCGGCTGAGAGCCCGCGCGCGGGCTCGAGGCTGCCGCCGGCGGCGGTGGTCGGTCGCTTCCGGCGACGGAGCGGTGTCGATGCTGCTTGGAAAAGGAACGCCCCCTGGTTCTGGGAGCTGTCGGGTTGCCATGTGGCAACCGAGGAGCCGAAAGTGGACATCAAAGACTTCATCCTGATCGGTGGCGGGCTGCTCATTGCGGCCGTGGTCGCGCACGGCTTCTGGATCGCCTGGCGAGCCCGTCGGGACCCGCTGCGGCTCGATCTGGTGCAGACGCCGGTCACGGCCGAAGAGGGGGACGACCTGCATCGGCTCCGCTCGGAGCTGCCCAACGGTGGCGCCCGCGTGGTGTCACCGCGGCAGGAAGCGCTCGCCCTGGGCGAGGCCGGGGGTGAGGACGCGCCCGTGCTCCTCGATCCCTCCGACGACGATGAAGCGAGCAGCAGCGGGCGAACGCGCGCTGCCAAGACCGAGCCGCGGCTGGAGGCCCCGTCGCGGAGCGCGGCGCGCGCCCAGGCGCTGTCGGGCCGCACGGTGAACGGGCCTGATCGGGAGCCACTGATCGAGCCCCGGGAGCGCGGCGAGGCAGAGACGGACACACCCGCCCGAACCGAATCGACGACGGCGTCCGGCAGCGGTCCCGTCCAGGCCGGGTCGAGGCGCGGCAAGGTGGCGGACGTGATTCTGCCGGAGCGTCCCATCAAGGCCGACGAGCCCAAGGAGCCCCGGCGCTGGTCGGCGCGCAAGGCCAGCCAGGACGCGAGGGCGACCGAGCCGCGGGAGCCTCAGGCTGACGCTCACGGGAGCGAGCGGGCGGCCTCTCGGGCTGCGCGGGGCGGCGTTCAGACCGGCAGCGGAAACCGCAAGGCCGAGCCCGCCGTGGAAGAGCTGATCATGGTGAACGTGCTGGCTCCGAAGGGCAGCCCCTTCGTCGGCGGCGGGCTGGTGGAGGCGCTGCGGGCCCGCGGTCTTCGCTACGGCGACATGAACATCTTCCATCGGGTGGATCCCATGACCCGTGCCAACCTCTACAGCGTTGCCAACGTGGTCGAGCCCGGCACTTTCGACATGGCCGACCTCGACAACTTCCGCTCGCCGGGGGTGTGCTTCTTCATGCAGCTGCCGGGCCCCGAGCAGCCCATGGAGGTTCTCGAAGACATGCTCAAGGTGGCGCGCGACGTGGCCGTCCGTACCGGGGGCTCGCTGTTCGACGAGCAGCGCAGCGTCATGACCGGACAGACCATGGAGCACTACCGCCAGCGAATCTCCGACTTCTGCCGCCGGCGTATGTCCATGCGGGCATGACCCGGAAGCGGTCCAGCAGCGGTACTCTCGACGGGGTGCCCGCCGCCAAGGCGCGGCGGGCGGAGAAGCTGCGAGCCGAGCTGCGTCACCACAACCATTGCTACTACGTGCTGGATGCGCCGGAAATCGCCGACGCCGAGTACGATGCGCTGTTCGACGAGCTGGTGGCGCTGGAAGCGGACTTTCCGGACCTGGTCACGGACGACTCACCGACCCAGCGCATCGGCGGCGAGCCCCTGGCTGCGTTCGAGAGTGTCCGCCATCGTGTGCCCATGCTGTCGCTGGCGAAATGCACCAGCACCTCGGAGCTGGAGGACTGGCTCAACCGCTGTCGCAGCCGCCTCGAGACCGACGAGCCCCTGGCGCTGACCTGCGAGCCGAAGATCGACGGGGTGGCGGTCACGCTGATCTACGAGCGCGGCAAGCTGACCCAGGCAGCAACCCGCGGCGACGGCGAAACCGGCGAGGACATTACCGCCAACGTCCGCACGCTGCGGTCGTTGCCGCTCGCCGTCCGGGCTGACGATATCCCCGCCGTGCTGGAGGTGCGTGGCGAGATCTACATGCCCCAGGCGGACTTCCTGGCGTTCAACGACGCAGCCCGGAAAGCCGGTGAGAAGATGCTGGTGAATCCACGCAACGGGGCGGCGGGCAGTCTGCGCCAGCTGGATCCGAAGGTTACGGCCCGGCGGCCGCTCACCATGTTCTGCTACGGCGTCGGCCAGCTGGAGGGCGACTGGCGTCCGTCCGCGCAGATGGAAGTGCTGGAGCAGCTTCGCGACTGGGGCTTCCGGATCAACCCGGAAGTCCGCGTTGTGGAGGACGCCGAGGGGGCGGAAGCTTATGTTGCCGACCTGCTGGGGCGCCGCGAGCGGCTCGGCTACGACATCGACGGCGTGGTGATGAAGGTCAACCGGCTCGACCTGCAGCAGCGGCTGGGCACCCTCAGCCGCTCGCCTCGCTGGGCTCTGGCGTACAAGTACCCTGCTGAGGAAGCCACCACCCGGGTGCTGGCGGTAGAGTTCCAGGTCGGCCGCACCGGAGCGATCACCCCGGTCGCGCGACTCGAGCCGGTGTTCGTGGGCGGGGTTACCGTCAGCAATACCACGCTGCACAACATGGACGAGGTGGCGCGGCTGGATCTGCACGTAGGCGACACCGTGATGATCCGCCGCGCCGGCGACGTGATTCCTCAGGTCATGGCGGTGATCGCGGCGAAGCGCCCCGAGCGCGCCGCGGCGGTGGCCCTGCCGAAGTCGTGCCCCGCCTGCGGCAACCCGATCGTCCGTCCTGAAGGCGAAGTGGTGGCACGCTGCTCGGCCGGGCCCGGCGAGTGCCCGGCCCAGCGCAAGGAGGGTCTCAAGCATTTCGCCTCGCGGCTGGCGCTGGACATCGAAGGTCTCGGCGACAAACTGGTGGAACAGCTGGTGGAAGCAGATCTCGTGCGCGAGCCGGCCGATCTGTTCCGGCTCTCGGAGGATACCCTGGCGGGTCTGGAGCGGATGGGAGAGAAGTCCGCCGCAAAGCTGGTGGCGGCCCTGGAGCGCAGCCGCAGCACGACCCTGACGCGGCTCGTCTATGCCCTCGGCATCCGCGAGGTCGGCAGCGCCACGGCGCAGAACCTGGCTCGTCATTTCGGCTCGCTGGACGCGCTGATGGACGCCAGCGTCGAGGAACTCGAGGCGGTTGCCGACGTCGGACCGATTGTCGCCAGACATGTCCACGGCTACTTTCACGACCCGCAGCGGCGCGCCGCGGTGGCGGATCTGGTCGCCGCCGGCGTGCACTGGCCGTCGCCGGCAGGGCGTCGTGGCCCGGCGCCCCTGGCCGGCCAGACCTGGGTGCTGACCGGTTCGCTCGAGGCCATGACCCGGGATGAAGCCCGCGAGCGTTTGCAGGCGCTGGGCGCCAAGGTGGCCGGTTCGGTGTCGAAGAAGACCGATTGCGTGGTCGCCGGGCCGGGCGCGGGGAGCAAACTCGACAAGGCGCGCAGGCTGGAGGTTGAGATCATGGAGGAAGCGGAATTCCTGGCGTTGCTGGAGCGTCACGATGGGGACTGAGCGCGGCGCGTCGTGCCTGGTGCTTTGGTCTCTGCTGGTCGCCGGCTGCAGCAGCTCGCCGCCGCAGCGCCCCGATGACCTGTGCGCGGTATTCCATGAGAAACCCGGCTGGTACCACGATGCCCGAGCCATGGAGCGGGAGTGGGGCGTGCCCATTCACGTCGGCATGGCGTTCGTCCACAAGGAGTCCAGCTACGTCTCGGACGCCCGACCTCCCCGGGACCGGCTGCTGTGGGTCATCCCGTGGACCCGGCCGTCCAGTGCCTATGGCTACGCGCAGGCCACCAACGAGGCGTGGCAGGACTACCGTCGCGACACCCGGCGGCGGTTGGCGGATCGCGCCTCGTTCGAGGACGCCATGGATTTCATCGGCTGGTACAACCACCGCAGCGCGAGCATGCTGGGCATTGCGCTCGACGACCCGTATCACCTGTATCTGGCCTACTACGAGGGCCCCAGCGGCTACCGTCGCGGCGCCTGGCGCAGCAAGCCGGCGGTGAAGGGCTATGCCCACAAGGTGGCCAGCCGCGCGGCCCGCTATCAGGCGCAGCTCGCCCGCTGTGAGGACGATCTCGGCGGCGGCTTCTTCCGCTGGTTGTTCTGATCAGCCCCGCCGCCCGGGCGTGAGGATCGGCTGACGGTGCGGCACGCCATCAGGGGCGGGCATGGTGGTCGCGACCGGGTTAAGCTGCGCCGATGACCTCCGCAGTTCTCGACGACGCCCTCAAGGCCGAGATACAGCAGGGCTACCGGGCCTGGCTCGCAGCCCGGGAGTTCCGTGCCCGGCGCGGGCAGCGGCAGATGATTGCCCAGGTGGCCCGCACCCTGACCGGCGAGGCGCCGCGGCTGCTGGTGGTCGAGGCCGGTACCGGTACCGGCAAGACCGCCGGCTACTGCCTGCCGGCGATCCCGATCGCGCGGGCGCTCGGCAAGCGGATGGTGATCAGCACCGCGACCGTCGCGCTGCAGGAGCAGGTGGTGCTGCGCGACCTGCCGGATCTGAAGCGCCACAGCGGCATCGCGTTCGAGTTCGCGCTGGCGAAGGGCCGTGGCCGCTACGTCTGCCTGAAACGGCTCGACGATCGGCTGCGTTACGACGGCCAGCACGAGATCCCGCTGTTCGAAAGCGATGCCGGCGATGCCACGCCGCTCTACCAGTCGATGCTTGAAGCCTTCGCCGACCGGCGCTGGAACGGGGAGCTCGACAGCTGGCCCGAAGGCGTGGACGAGCGCACCTGGCGCCAGGTCACGACCGACCACCGGGGCTGCACCAAGGCCCGCTGCAGTTACTTCCGCCAGTGCCCGTTCTTCAGAGCCCGCACGGCCCTGGACGGCGTGGACGTGATCGTCGCCAATCACGATCTGGTGCTTGCGGATCTGTCGCTCGGTGGCGGCGCCGTGCTGCCGGACCCGGAAGACACCGTGTACGTGCTCGACGAAGCGCACCACCTTCCGGACAAGACCCAGCAGCACTTCGCCAGCGCGCTGCGGCTGGGTGCCACCGGCGGGTGGTTCGACGCCGTGAACAGTCAGCTCGGCAGCATGGCCCAGCGGTTCGCACGTCCGGACGAGCTGCTCGCCATCGTGACCCGGGTGGCAGGGAAGGCGCTGCTCGCCCAGGAGCGCATCAAGGCACTGCAGGCGGCCGCCGGCGAGCTGACGTTCGCGCCCCGGGACGACGTTCAGGAGACCCACCGGTTTCCCCACGGTACCGTGCCGGAGGCGCTCTCTAGGGCCGCCGCCGACGCGATCGAGCCGCTGGCGGAAGTGGCCGCGGACCTGGATCGGGTGCACGATCTGCTCGAGGAGGTTCTCGCCGGCGACCTGCACTGGCAGAGCGCTCACGAGGCCGAAGACTGGCTTCCCGTGGTGGGTCAGCAGCAGGGGCGGGCGCAGGCGGCCGTGGCCCTGCTGCGGGACTACGCGGGCGGCGACCACCTCGAGGGCGTGTACGCCCGCTGGGCGAACCGCTCGGAGCACGACCTGGAGCTGGTGAGCGCGCCCATCGAGCCTGGGCACCTGCTGCGTATGCATTTGTGGGAACGCTGCTTTGCGGCCATCTGCACCTCGGCGACCCTCACCGCCCTCGGCAGCTTCCAGCGTTTCTTCGATCGCGCCGGGCTCGCGGCGGAGGCGACGTCGCTGTGTATCGCCAGCCCGTTCGACTTTCCCCGCATCGCCACCTTCACCGTGCCCCAGATGCGCTCCGACCCCCGCGATTTCCAGGCCCACAGCCAGGAGGTGGCGGAGCTGCTGCCGGCCCTGCTCGAAGACGATGTCAGCGCGCTGGTGCTGTTCACCTCCTGGCGCCAGCTGAACGAGGTGCGTCGGCAGCTGCCGGACGATTTCATGGCGCGGCTGAAGATCCAGGGCGACGGTTCCAAGCAGGCCCTGCTCGACGCGCATCGCGAGGCCGTGGACCGAGGCGAACCCAGCTACCTGGTCGGTCTCGCCAGCTTTGCCGAAGGCGTCGATCTGCCCGACGACTACTGTCGTCACGTGGTCATCGTCAAGCTGCCGTTCGCGGTGCCCGACGACCCGCTCGACCAGGCCATGGCGGAGTGGGCGGAAGCGCAGGGCCGCAACCCGTTCTTCGACATCTCCGTGCCGGATGCGGCGCTGCGCCTGGTGCAGGCATGCGGCCGGCTGATCCGCCACGAGGCCGACTACGGCCGCATCACGCTGCTGGACCGGCGGGTGCTTACCCAGCGCTACGGCCGGGCTCTGCTGGCTTCGCTGCCGCCGTATCGCTTCGAGCTCGGCGCGGAGGCGCCGCCGCCCGCGTCGGCGCTCGCGCCCTGACCGCCGCCCGCGACCCGGCGCCCACGGCCAGGCGGGGGCTCATTCGGCGCCGTCGACTCCGCCCGCGTCGGTCTCTGCGGCTGCCTTGAACTCCCGCACGCTGCCCAGCAGCGCGCCTGCCGACGGCGCGTCGGGGAACTGGCCGTTGCTGTAAACGGCGAGCCGCTGAGCTTCGAAACGGGCCGCGGCGTCGCTCAGGAAGGCCACCATCTCGGGCCGCGTCAGCGCCGCGACCGCGTCGGCGAGCTGGCGCCGCGAGTCGAAGGTGGTAATGCCCAGATCGAGATCGTTCCACATCCGCCGGGTGCGCTCGGACAGGTTCTTGTCGCGCTCCGTCAGACGGGTGATCAACCCCTGCCTGAAGTTGTCGAACTCGGCGTCCGACAGGCCGTTGGCCACCTCCACCTGTTCCGTCAGAAACGCCCGGGTGGCGCGCTCCAGCTCGGCGGCCGAGGCCACCGGCGACTGCACGATGAACGCCAGCCCGCCGGTCTTGCGCAGGGTCTGGTTGGTCATGGCCACCACGTAGCCGAGCTGGCGCTCGGTGCGCAGGCTCGTGAAGTACGCCTGGTTCAGCATGCTCACGGCGAGGGCGCTGCGGGCCCGGCTCTCGACGCTGTCGTCCGGATCCTGCAGGTAGAGGACCACGGCGGCGTCCTGGTGGTCGACGTCCAGCGGGTAGCGGCGCGCGCCCGGCAGCCTGGCCACCGCAGGTGCCTGGCGCGGAAACGCGCCGAGGTTCAGGTGCTCCTGCAGCACGGCGGCCAGCGCCCAGGCCGATTCCACCGGGATGTTGCCCTGGTTCAGACCGACCACGTGGAACCGGCTGGCGCGCGCCTCGACCCAGCCTGCCAGGTCGGCGGCCGTCTTGTCGGCCAGCGCCTGGGTGAGCAGTTCCGGTGGCCAGCGGCTGGACAGCAGCAGGTAGTTGAGGGCGCCGAATGCCTGGGTGTAGGGGCGCTCGTCGCGGTAGTTGCGCCAGTCGCGCAGCAGCTCATCGCGCAGCACCGCGAACCGGGCGGGGTCGATGCTGGTGCGGGTGAGCGCCTGCAGCACGGTGGTGAGCAGCGTCAGCTGCTTGTCGCTGTAGCCCGAGATCGAGACTTCGAAGCCGTAGCCGTCGACATCCAGACCGTAGCCGAGCCCGGCCAGGTAGGCCGGGTATACGGCCTCGCTGAGGGCGTCTCTGACCACGCGCACGTACAGGCTGGCCAGGGCCAGATCTTCCGGAGTGCGGATGCCGCCGGGCACGCCGAGAGAAAGGTTCAGGTTCGAGCGCGGGGTGCCGAACTCCGTGTCCCGGTCCGACCACAGGGTCAGACCGGGGCGCGCGACTGCCAGCCGCGGCGGCTCCGGCTCGTCCGGCTGCACGGTGAGGTCCTGCGGCAGGTACGGGTTGGGCGGCGGCAGCGCCAGACCCTCGGTGGTCAGCCGGGCGCGCGCCGGCGGCCCGGTCTCGATGTCGTAGGGCACCTGGAACCAGGGCTCGACCTCGCGCACCGGCACGTCGGGCCCGGCCACCTCCACCACCACGTTGTCGAGCCGGAGCGCGTCGACGTAGCGCGTGACCAGCGCCGCATCAAACTCGGACATCAGGTAAGGGGCGACGAGCACCTCGGCGGGCGGGTAGCGCATCAGCCGCGGTCCCGCCTGGTAGACGAAGCCGGTGGCCGACGATTGCTCCTGAAAGCGGAATCCGAGCTCGGCCATGCGCGCCTGCTCCTGGTACCGCCAGGGCTCCGGCGGGCTCTGACGCAACAGCGCGAGATAGTCGAACACCGCTCCGGTGACCTGCTCGACGTTGCGGTAGCCCGCGTCGGTCAGCTCGATGTCCACCACCAGCAGGCTGTTGCGCTCATCGAAGGAACCGGTTCCCGCGGACAGCGATTCGATCCAGCCGGCACGCTGGAGACGCTGGTACAGGCTGCCCTGACCTTCGTGGCCGAGCAGGTTGCTCACGTACTCGGCCGGTTTCTGCCGGTAGAACTGCTCGATGGCCGGGACGGGGAAATTGTAGGTGATCCGGTAGCCGTCCTTGATGGTGCGATAGCGCACGGTGGCCGGCAGCTGGCTGTCCACGAACAGCGGCTCATCGATGGGCGCCGGGCCGAGCTGACGGTTCTCGATCTGCCCGAACATCGGCCTGACCCAGCTCTCGAGCTGATCCAGTGGCGAGTTGGAGAGGGCCACCAGCGCCATCTGGTCGGCGGAGTAAGCCGTGTGGAAGAACTCGATGAGTGCGGCGCGCACGCCTTCGTCGAGGGTTTCCAGCGAGCCGATGCTGAAGCGGGACTCGGGATGGGCCGGATTCATGGCCTGGCCCATCACGGCTGCCGCGCGCCAGTTGTCGGCCTTCAGCTGCATCTGGTACTCGGAATGCACGGCGTTCTTTTCCCGGTCCACATACCCGGCCTCGAACAGCGGGCTGATGAAAAACTGGGCGAACCGGTCCATGGCCGGGCGGAACTGTTCGGGCTGAATGTCGAAGAAGTAGTTGGTGTGGTCGCCGGCGGTATAGGCATTTGACGACCCGCCGTGGGTGGAGATGAACGCCTGGTAGGCGTCGACATCCGGGTACTTCTCGGTGCCGATGAACAGCATGTGTTCGAGGAAGTGGGCGAGCCCGGGATACTCCGGGGGCTCGTGATAGCTGCCGCGGAATACCACCAGCGAGGCGGCCGCCTTGTCGGTCTGCGGGTCGGACACGAGCAGCACCCGAAGACCGTTCTCCAGGGTCAGGTAGCGGTAGGCGCGCGGGTCGTTCGGACTCTTGATCACCTCCACCGGGCGCTCGCCCGCCGGCGTCGGGGCGACGCTGACGGCCGATGGCGTGCCGGCTTCCGCCGCGATCGGGGCCTCGACCCTGGCGGGGATGTTGTCCTCGGTATTCTCCACCGGGGCCGGCGGCGCGCTGCCGCAGGCGGCCAGTGTCAGGGTCAGCAGGAGCAACAGCCTGCGTCTGAATTCGGTCACGGTCGGTCCTCGTCGTTTCGGCCGGACCGCGCCCGGCGCGGCCCGCTCCGGCGGAGCGCGGATTATACGTGCTTTGAAGATCACATTCGGACACAGTGTCCAAGGTGAACACCGCAATGCTGCTGGAACGACTCGGGCTCGACCGAGGGGACCCCGTGGCGCTCCGCCTGCTCGACCGAGTGGCAGACGGCGGCGCCGCCGCCTGGCGCGATCTCGCCGCCGCGCTGGCGCGAACCCTGGTGCCGGCCCGACCGGGCGCTCCGGCGGCCCGGGTGCCCTGGCCCCGCTGGGATCAGGTGCCGGCGCCGCTGGTGCTGGGCGTTGCCGGTGGCCAGGGATCCGGAAAGACTACTCTGGCGCGGCAGCTGGAACGCGCTTTGAACGCCGCGGGCGCCCGGGTCGCCGCCTGCTCGCTGGATGACTTCTACCTGACCCATGCCCGCCGGCACGCGCTGGCCGCCGCCGTGCACCCGCTGCTCGCCACCCGCGGGGTACCGGGGACCCACGACGTCGGCGCGCTGCAGCAGGCGCTGATCGGGCTGGGGCGGCCCGGCACGGTCGCGCTGCCGATGTTCGACAAAGGCAGCGACGATCCCCTCCCGGCGAGCCGCTGGCGCCGGGTGGTGGCGCCGGTGGACGTGGTGGTGCTGGAAGGCTGGTGCGTCGGGGCGCTGCCCCAGCCGGCCGCCGAGCTGACGCAGCCGGTCAACGCGCTCGAGCGGGACGAAGACCCGGACGGAGTCTGGCGGCGTTACGTCAATGACGCTCTGGCCGGCGCCTATGCGAAGCTCTGGCGCCGACTCGACGCGCTGGTGTTTCTGCAGGTGCCGGACCTTGCCGCCGTGCGCCGCTGGCGCGCCCAGCAGGAGCTGGCGCTGCCGGAAGCTCGCCGCATGGACAGCACCCGCATCGCACGGTTCGTGGCCCACTACGAGCGCCTGACGCGCTGGATGCTGGAGACGACGCCGGATCGCGCGGAGCTCACGGTGGTGCTGGACCGGGACCATGAGCTGGCGGATCTGCGGGTCCGCGCCGACCCCTGAAACATTCAGAGTCCATTCAGCGACCCGGGTCCACAATGCCTTCCAGCATGTCGATCAAGCTGTGGAGGTAATCATGATCGGTACGCGGGTGATAACGACTCTGACCGTTGCGGCTCTGGTGCCCGGCGTGGCCCTGGCCGATGGTCGCTACCAGTACGCGCAGGTGCTGGCTTCCGACCCGATCTACCAGACCGTGTCGTACACGGTGCCGGTAGAGCAGTGCCGCCAGGAACGGGTGGCCTACTACGATGACCGCGGCCGCGCTTCCGCGACGGGGCCGATCCTCGGCGCCATCATCGGTGGCGCGCTCGGTAACGCCGTGGGCCACAAGAAGCGCAACAAGCAGGTGGGCACCGCCGTGGGCGCGGTGCTCGGCGGCAGCATCGGTGCCGACATCGCCCGACGCAATCGCAGCTATGGCGGCACCCGCTACGCCACCGAGGAGGTCTGCTCCACGGTGCACGAGGAGCGGGTCGAGGAACAGCTTACCGGCTACCACGTGACCTACCGCTACGGCGGTGAGACCTACCACACGACCATGGCGCGGGATCCCGGTTCTTCGCTGCGCGTACGCGTCAGCGTGACGCCGGTCGGTTGAGGCCCGGGGTCGGGGGAGTAGAATCGCGTCATGAGAACCGCCAGCACAGCCCGAGCCCCGCGCTCGCCGTTCCCGCGGAGGCGGTCCCGGCGCGGCCTGCCGATGGCGCTGCTGGCGGCCGCGGTGCTGCTGCCGGGGCTGGCCGTGGCGGCCCCGGACTGGCGCCGCGGCGTCCAGGAAGCCCTGGAGCCGAACAAACTGGTTCAGCCTCCGAGCATCAGCGTCGAACGCTGCGCGAACATCGTCCGTCAGGAAACTGGAGGACGGGTGCTGTCCGCCTCGCCGTCGGAGCGCTCCGGCCAGCGGGGTTGCGACGTGCGGGTGCTCGTGGACGGCAAACGCGTCAGAAGCGTGTTCGTCGATAGCAACGGCCGCATCCGCGGCGGCTGACCCTGCGAAGGTAACCTCATGCGCATTCTCATCGTCGAAGACGAAGCGGAGCTGCAGCGGCAGCTGCGCGACAAGCTGAAGAGCGGCGGGTTCGTGGTGGATACCGCCGAGGACGGCGAGGAAGGGCTGTACTACGGCAACGAGTACGACTACGAAGCGGCCGTCATCGATCTCGGATTGCCGAAAATGGGCGGGATCGATCTGATCCGCCGGCTGCGCAGCAGCGACCGCCGCTTTCCCATTCTCATCCTTACCGCCCGCGGTCACTGGCAGGACAAGGTGGAGGGCCTCGAGGCCGGCGCCGACGACTACCTGACCAAACCCTTTCAGATGGAAGAGCTGCAGGCCCGGCTCAACGCGCTGGTGAGGCGGGCCGCGGGTTACGCCTCCCCGGTGATGGCCAGCGGACCGATCGCGCTGGACACCGCGAAGAAGGAGCTGCGGCTCAACGACGACCCGGTGGAGCTCACCGCCTACGAGTACCGGGTGCTGGAATACCTCATGCTCAACCCCGGTCGGGTCGTCTCCAAGACCGAGCTTACCGATCATCTCTACGAGCAGGACTTCGAGCGCGACAGCAACGTCATCGAGGTGTTCGTCGGCCGCTTGCGCAAGAAGCTCGATCCCTTCAACCCCATCCGCACGGTGCGCGGACAGGGCTATCGCTTCACCGAGCAGACGGCCGAGGAGGGCGGTGGTTGAGGTCGGGGATCCAGTCCCGGCTGCTCGTTACCACCACGCTGGTTCTCGGCATCTCTCTCACCCTGGCCGGTCTGGTGCTGGACCGCTCGGTGCGGCTGTCCACCCTGTCCGGGGCGGAGGAGCAGTTGCGGCTGGTGATCTACTCGCTGATGGGCGCGGTGGAGACCGCGGGTCCCGACCTGGGGGTCCCGGGCCCACTGCCGGAGCCCCGTCTGGGGCAGCCGGAGAGCGGTCTCTACGCCTGGATCAGCGATCCGCGCGGCGGACTGCGCTGGCGCTCGCCGTCCGTGGTCACCGGCGACGTGCCGGGACCGGGACCCGGCGCCGGCCTCGAGCCGGGGGAGTTCCGCTTTGCCGACAACCCGCTGGATCAGAACGGGCTGCTGTGGCTGTCCTACGCGGTGATCTGGGAGGATCCCGACGAGACCGTGCTGACCTTTCATGTCGCCACCGACTGGACCCCGTTCCAGGCCACCATCCAGAGCTTCCGCCGCAACCTGTTCGCCGGGGTCGCTCTGGTCACGCTGCTGTTCGTGCTGGCGCAGATCATGGCCGTGCGCTGGGGGCTGCGGCCGCTGCGGACCATGGCCCAGGAAGTGCGGGAGCTGGAGGAAGGGCGGCGCCAGCGGCTGTCCGACGCGTACCCGAGCGAGCTCACCGGCCTGGCGGAGAACCTCGACCGTTTCGTCGCCCACGAGGAACGCAGCCGTACCCGCTACCGCAAGGCCATGGAAGACCTGGCCCACAGCCTGAAGACGCCGCTGGCCGTCATCCGCAACGCCATGGAACGGGTGCCGGACAATCCGCGCAGCCTGCTCGAGGAGCAGCTCGACCGGATGCAGAGCACGGTGACCCACCAGCTCTCCCGGGCGTCGCTGAGCGGGCCGGTGATCGTCGGCCGACCCGTGGACGTGAACCGGCTGGTGGAGCGGCTGCTGCGGGCCCTCGACACCGCGTACCGGGAGCGTCGGATCGAGATCCGCGCGGATCTGCCGGCCCGGTGCCGGGTCCGTGGTGACGAGCGCGACCTGATGGAGATGCTCGGCAACCTGCTGGAGAACGCCTTCAAGTACACGCGCACCCGCGTCCAGGTGACCGCAACGGTGGCCGAGACCCTGGTGATCCAGGTGGAGGACGACGGGCCGGGGATTCCGGCCGAGGTGCGCCGGGCGGTGCTCGATCGGGGCACCCGGGCCGATGAGGTGCAGCCCGGGCAGGGTATCGGTCTGTCGGTGGTGGCCGAGCTGGTTGCCCTCTACCGCGGCCGTCTGGAGGTGGACGAGAGCGCTCTGGGCGGGGCCCGGCTGGTGCTGGAGCTGCCGGGCGCCATCCCCGGCGACGATTGATCCGGGTAGCGCGGTTGGCATTCGACGGCGTGCCAACGTAGGCTTGCGCACTGCTTTTCCCCGGGAGACCGTCGCCGATGAAATTCCCTGCGCGGGTGCTGCTGCTGGCCTGCCTACCGGCTTTGGCCCTTGCCGCCTCGCCGGCCATCGAGGAAGTCGTGGTGCGCTCCACCCGCATCGAGCAGACCGAGATCCGGTTGCCGCTGGCGGTCAGCGTGGTGACCGAGCAGGACATCCAGCTGGCGCGTCAGCAGCTCGGCATCGACGAGGCTCTGAACCGGGTACCCGGGGTGTTTTTCCAGAACCGTTACAACTACAACCAGGACCTGCGCATCTCCATTCGCGGCTTCGGCGCCCAGGCCCAGTTCGGCATCGCCGGCGTGCACCTCACCGTGGATGACATTCCGGTGACCACGCCGGACGGCACCGCTCAGGTGGACGATCTGGACATCGGGTCCATGGGCCGGATCGAGGTGGTCCGCGGACCGGCGGGCGCGCTCTACGGCACCTCGGCCGGCGGCGCCATCAACATGTACTCGGAGACGCCGGCGCCCGAGGACGAAGCCTACGTGGAGCTTCGCGCCACGACGGGCGCGTACAACACGAGCAAGTACCAGGCCAAGGCATCGGGCACCCGCGGCCCGGTCGGCTATCTCGCCAGCGTGCACCACCTGGATTCGGTCGGCTTTCGCGAATTCGCGGAGTCCGAAGCCACGGTCTTCAACACCAGGCTCAGCATCGATCTAGACGACACCCTGCGGATCAGCGCGGTGGCCGCGGGGGTGCACTCGCCGCTGGCCCGGGATCCCGGGGCGCTGACAGCGGGCGACCTCGCCTCGGGCCCGCGCAGCCAGCCGCGCAGCCTCAACGTGCGCTGCAACGTCCGTGAAGTGGTGGACCAGTACCGGGGCGGCGTGGTGGTCTCGAAGACCTTCGACGAGCGCCACGCGCTGCGGGTGCGCGGTTACGGGCTGACGCGGGAGTTCGACGGCAATCTACCTTGTCCGTTCGTCGGCCATACCGCATTCGACCGCCGCTTTCTGGGGGGCGGGGCGGAGTATGCCTTTACCGGCGCGCTGATGGAGCGGCCGCTGCGGCTGGTGGCCGGGGTCGAGCTGACGGACCAGGAGGACGACCGCCAGGGCTGGAGCGCCAGCCCGACCGGCGTGCGCGGCGCGTTGAACGAGGACCAGTTCGAGCTGGTGGATACGGTCAGCGTCTACGCTCTGGCGGAGCTCGCCGTGAGCGACCGGCTGCTGCTCACCGCCGGCGGCCGCTACGAGGACATCGACTTCGCGCTGGACGACGCGTTCCTGAGTGACGGCGACAACTCGGACGACCTGTCGTTCTCGGAGTTCACGCCCATGGCGGGGATCACCTTCACGGCTCGCGACTGGCTGAACCTGTTCGCCAGCGTGTCGACGTCCTTCGAAACCCCCACCTTCGCCCAGCTCGGCGATCCGACCGGCGGGCCGGGGATCAATCCGGACCTGGAGGCACAGACCTCCACCAACTACGAGATCGGCGCCAAGGGGATTGCCGGCGAGCGGCTCCGCTACTCGGTATCGCTGTTCAGCATCGACCTGAAGGATCAGCTGGTGCCGTTCGAGCTGGCCGACGACGTCTTCTACCGCAACGCCGGCGAATCCAGCCGCGATGGCGTCGAGCTGGCCCTGGACTACCGTTTCACCCCGACCCTGGCGGCGACCCTGGCGGTGACGTTCAACGATTTCCAGTTCGACGACTTCACCGCCGCCGGGGTGGTGCTGGACGGCAACGAGAATCCGGGTATCCCGGAGAACCAGGTCTTTCTGGAGTTCAGCTACCTGCGACCCGACGGCTGGTACGGGTTCTTCGACGTGCTTCATGTGGGGCGGTTCTTCGCCGACGACGCCAACTCGGCGGCGGCACGCGTGGACGATTACCAGGTCGCCAATCTCCGCGTTGGCCGGCGTCTGGCGCTGGCGGGAAACGGCTTCAACGTCTTCGTCGGCGTCAACAACCTGTTCGACGAGGAATACTTCAGCAACGTGCGGATCAACCAGTCGTTCAATCGGTTCTTCGAGCCGGCTCCGGATCGCCACGTTTACGGCGGCGTGTCGATCCGGTTCTGAGGGGCAGGCGGGAGCCCGGACGGTCAGGGTTTCTGCAGCGCCGTGAGCGCCGAGAAGAACCGCTCCCGCAGCGGTTCGATGCTCGCATCCTTGGGCCCCAGGCGACACCAGTCTCCGACCAGGTCCGCCGCGCCCGGGTCCGCGCCGGCGCCGCTCAGTCCGGCCTGCAGGCGACCGACCTGCACCTCCATGCGCAGCGGCTTATCTTCCGCCGGCGAGGGGAGCCCGGCGGCCAGCTCGGCGCGGATGGTCAGGCGATGCAGGTCGGCGCTGGGCACCGCCCCGTCCGCCGCGGCGCGGCGGGCCTCGAGCACCTCGCCGCTGACGGCGTCCGGGTCGGCGGGGTCCGGCATCGCGGAACCGGCGGTTTCGGCCTCCGCGGCGGCGATGTCCCACAGCCGCGCGGCTTCCAGACGCCGGGCTGCAAGGCGTAGCTGGCGTTCCTTGAGAAGCCGGCGGTAACCCCGCTCGAGCGCCTCCCG
>JBFISC010000051.1:0-17111 GCA_041608775.1 Pseudomonadales bacterium
ATCTGGCCGCCGCCGCCCGGCAAGCGATGTGGACCCCGGACTATCCCGTGTTCCTTTGAGCCGCTAGGATTCCCCGCCATGTTCAGCCCGAAACCCGCTGCCATGGTTTACCTCAAGCTTGCCGCGCTGACCGTTGCCGCCGCGCTGCTGTACGCCTGCGCGACTTCCCCGCTCGGCCGCAGCCAGCTGATCCTGTTTCCGGATGCGGAGATGAACCAGATGGGGGCCGCCGCGTTCCAGGACATCAAGGCGAAGGCCCGGGTGGCCGCCGGGGCCGAGGTCAACGGCTATGTCACCTGTGTTTCCGAGCACATCATCCGGGCGCTGCCGAACGGCCAGCCTTCGGAGTGGGAGATCCGGGTCTTCGACGACGAGCAGGCCAACGCCTTCGCGCTGCCGGGCAAGAAGATCGGCGTGTACACGGGGCTGCTGGACGTGGCGGAGAATCAGGGGCAGCTGGCTACGGTGATCGGCCACGAGGTGGCCCACGTGCTGGCCAACCATTCCAACGAAAGGGTCTCCACCAACTTCGTCACCCAGACCGGGCTGCAGCTGGCCCAGGTGGCTGCTGGAGCCAACTCACCCATGAAGCAGCAGCTCTTCGGTCTGCTCGGGGTCGGTGCCCAGTACGGCGTGCTGTTGCCGTTCAACCGTGCCCAGGAGGCCGAGGCCGATCTGGTGGGTCTGGAGCTGATGGCCGAGGCCGGCTTCGATCCCCGGGAAAGCGTCAGGCTCTGGCAGAACATGCAGGCGGCGGCCGGTGGCTCCGGGCCGCCGGAGTTCATGTCCACCCACCCATCGAGCCAGACCCGCATCAGCGAGCTGAACCGGCGCATGAGCGGGTTTCTCCAGATCTCCTCCCGGGCACGGTCGGCGGGTCGCAACCCCGACTGCCGCTGAGCCCCGGGGATACAGGTACACTGACCGGCATGGCGAGCGTCCGAACCCGTAGGGGTGTGTCCCCATGATTTCCGCCGCCGACGCGCTGCGCCGGCTCCAGGACGGCAACCGGCGCTTCGTCGCCGGCGAGCTGTCCAGCGACGCCCTCGCGAGCCCGGCGCGGCGCAACGCCGTGGTCGAGGACCAGCGGCCGTTCGCCATCGTCCTCGGCTGCTCGGATTCCCGGGTACCGGCGGAAATCGTGTTCGATCAGGGGCTCGGCGATCTGTTCGTGATCCGGGTGGCGGGCAACGTGGTGGCACCGTCGCAGATCGGCAGCGTCGAGTTCGCGGCGGAGTGGTTCGGTACCAGGCTGGTCGTGGTGCTGGGGCATTCACGGTGCGGCGCGGTGCAGGCGACGCTGGATGCGCTCACCGGGCGCTCCCAGCATCCGTCGCGCAATCTTCGCTCCATCGTCGATCGGGTGCGTCCGTCCGTGGAGCCGCTGCTCGAGGCATACGGCGACCGCGATCCGGAGAAGCTCGTCGACCGGGCGGTTCGAGCCAATGTGCGCGCGTCGACCAACCAGCTGCGGCACGGGTCAGAGGTGCTCGAGCAGCTGATTTCCCAGGGCGAGCTGATGATCGTCGGGGCCGAGTACTCGTTGGACACCGGGGAGGTGGATTTCTTCGAGGGCGTCGCGGAGATCTGAGCCCGCGGTCTGCTCCGTTCGCAGGTTTTGGGGGGCGCAATGCCACAGACTCTGATCGGCACCGGCGGTTTTCTCTGCGCGGTGCTGTGGATGGACCTCATGTTCGATGTCCAGGTATGGGGCGAGTCCGGGGTGCTGGCGCCGGAGGTGCTGGCATCCGTGGCCGGTTACTACCGCCGCGTCACCACCGATGCCGACCCCATGGGCAACGTCGTGAGCCTGATGATGCTGATCACCGTTCTGGGCACCGTGGTGCAGCTTGCCCGAACCGTGCTGCCGCTGTGGCTGCGGGTCGCCGCGCTGGTGAGCGCGACGGCGCCGGCGCTGGCCGCCATCGGTTTCATCGTGCCCACGGCCGTGCGCCTCGGCCAGCAGGCCGACCCGCCGGAGGTGCAAAGCGAGCTCGCGCGCGCGATCCTGACGGGCCATGTCTGGTGCCTCGTATTCATGCTGATCTTTCTGCTGCTGCAGATCGTTGCGGTGCAGCGGTTGCTGGGTGCCGCCGTCGGGCGCCGTCGATGACCCGGGAGTCGGGCCATCGGCAACGCTGAGCTGACCGGCGAGGCGGGGTACGCCGACGTCCTGGTGGCCGGGGCCGGGGTGGTGGGGGTTGCCTGTGCCCGGGCCCTGCAGCGCGCGGGACTCTCGGTTGCGATCGCCGACTCGAATCCGCCCGGCAGCGGCTGCTCCCACGGCAACGCCGGCGTGATCGCCACGGATCACGTGCTGCCCCTGGCCCGGCCCGAGATCCTGAGGCGGGTGCCCGCGATGCTGCTCAACCGTGACGGCCCGCTGTACCTGAAGCCGGCGCGGATCCCCGCGCTGGTGCCGTGGTTCGCGCGCTTCGCCCTGGCCTGCCGGTGGGACCGGGTGGCGCACGGCTCGAGCGCGATCGCCGCGCTCACCGGTCCGGCCCTCGGCGCCTGGGAGGCCGAGCTCGCCGCCAGCGGCGCGCACGATCTGCTCCAGGCCCGGGGCATGTACGCGGTCTATGCCGACGCCGGCGCCTTCGACCGGGACGCGCGGGAACGCAACCTAGCCCGCTCGCTGGGCGTGGACTGGGAGATTCTCGATGGCGCCGAGTTGCGCCGGCGGGAACCCGCGCTGAGCGAGCGGCTGCGACACGGTGTTTTCTATCCGGGCGTTGCTCACGTGCTCGACCCGCGCGCCGTGGTGGAACGCCTGGCGGCGGCGTTCGAACGCGCCGGCGGCCTGCTGGTGCCCGAGCCGGTCACCGCGATACGCGCGGAGCCTCACCAGCTGGTGGTGATGCTGGCGGCCCGGCGGCTGCGGGCCCGCTACCTGGTGGTCGCGGCCGGCCTGGGCTCTGCCGCGCTGTGCAGGCTGCTCGGCGTGCGGGTACCCCTGGTTGCCGAGATGGGATACCACCTGGTGCTGCCGGAGCGGGCGCCGCGGCTGCGCTCGCCGGTAGCGGCTGCCGAGCATGGCTTCATCGTCACGCCCATGTCGGGCGCGCTGCGGGTCGCGGGCACGGTCGAGTTCTCGCGCCGGGAGGAGGACCCGAACTGGCACCGCGCGGAACTGCTCGGCAGGCACGCGGCGCAGCTGTTCCGCGAGCCACTGCCCACCGCCACGGAACGCTGGCGCGGTTCCCGACCCAGCCTGCCGGACTTCCTTCCCGTCATCGGGCCGCTGCCCGGACACCCGCGGGTTCTGGCCGCGTTCGGCCATCAGCACATCGGCCTGACCACGGCGGCGGTGACCGGGGCGATGGTGAGCAACCTCGTCCAGGGCCGTCCGGCCGACCCGGACGTGACCCCGTTTCTGGCGCACCGATTCGCCAGCTGAGCCCCGTTGCGCCGGCTGGCGATCGCCCCGGGGTCGATTTGGCCTCCCGGGATCTGCACAATGCCGGGTCTCAAATCGACCATCGGAGCCCCGCAGGCATGAAGGACGAAACCCTGGCCATCCACGCCGGCTATCAAACCGATCCGACCACCAAGGCGGTGGCGGCGCCCATCTACCAGACCGTGGCCTACGAGTTCGACGACGCGCAGCACGGGGCGGATCTGTTCAACCTGGCGGTGCCGGGCAACATCTACACCCGGATCATGAACCCGACCTGCGATGTGCTGGAACAGCGGGTGGCCGCGCTGGAGCACGGCATCGGCGCGCTGGCGCTGTCCGCGGGCAGCGCGGCGATCAACTACTCCATCCTCAATCTCGCGGAGTCCGGCGACAACATCGTCACCGTGCCTCAGCTCTACGGCGGCACCTACACGCTGTTTGCGCACATGCTGCCGCGTCAGGGCATCGAGGTGCGGTTTGCCGACAGCGACGCCCCGGCGGATCTCGAGAAGCTGATCGACGCCCGTACCAAGGCGGTGTTCTTCGAATCCATCGGCAACCCGGCGGGCAACATCGTCGATGTGGCCGCGGTCGCGGCCATGGCGCGCCGTCACGGGGTGGTGTCGATCTGCGACAACACCGTGGCGACCCCGGCGCTGCTGAAGCCCATCGACCACGGCGTTGACGTGGTGGTGCATTCCCTCACCAAGTACATGGGCGGCCATGGCACCACCCTCGGCGGCCTCATCGTCGACTCCGGGAAGTTTCCGTGGACGGAACAGGCCGAGCGTTACCGGACCATCAACCAGCCGGAGCCTTCCTACCATGGGGTGATCTATCCGGAAGCCATGGGTGCGGCCGCGTACATCGCCCGGGCGCGCACGGTGCCGCTGCGCAACACCGGCTCGGCGCTGTCGCCGTTCAACGCCTTCTTGCTGCTGCAAGGCATCGAAACCCTGACGCTGCGGATGGAACGCCACTGCGACAACGCGCTGGCGGTCGCCCAGCACCTGCAGCGGCACCCCAAGGTCGATTGGGTCAGCTTTGCCGGGCTTCCGGAAGATCCCCACCATGAGCTGGCGCAGAAGTACATGAACGGACGGGCGGCGAGCATCATGACCTTCGGGGTCAAAGGCGGGTTCGACGCCGGCGTGAAGTTCTACGACGCCCTGAAGTTGTTCAAGCGGCTGGTGAACATCGGCGATGCGAAGTCGCTCGCCTGCCATCCGGCGTCGACGACCCATCGACAGCTCACCGAGGACGAGCAGCGGCGGGTCGGCGTGGCGCCGGAAGCGATCCGCCTGTCGGTGGGAATCGAGGCTATCGAGGATATTCTCGAGGATCTGGATCAGGCCCTCGCCGCGGTCTGAACCGCTGCGCTGGCGCGCCGGCTCGCGCCTGAGATAGCCTTGGCGACCTCGCAAGCCTGAGGAGCCGTCGTGAACACGGTCACTGCCGCCCTGCTGGGGATCCTCGTCGCCGTCGGCCTCGGCGTCGCCGGCTTCTTCGTCGGCGACGGTTTCTACGCGGCGAGGGCGCTGGAACGTACGGTCGAGGTCAAAGGGCTGGCGGAACGTGAAGTGCCGGCCGACACTGCCATCTGGCCGCTGCAGTTCGTGGTCGCGGGCAACGAGCTGGAGCCGTTGCTGGCGCAGCTCGAACAGCAGGGCGAGCAGGTCCGCGCGTTTTTGACCCTGCGCGGGTTCGGTGAGAACGAGATCAGCATGAGCGCGCCGAACATCATCGACCGGCTGGCCCAGGGCTATGGCGATCCCAACGTGAAGCTGCGCTACTCCGTGTCTCAGGTCGCCACGGTGTTCACCTCGGACATCGAGGCCGTGCGCGGTGCGGGCGGCGAGCTGCTGGAGCTGGGCAAAGCAGGCATCGTGCTCAACCAGGACAACTACGAGCTCCGCACCCAGTACCTGTTCAACGGCCTGAACGCGATCAAACCGGAGATGATCGAGGAAGCCACCCGCAACGCCCGCGAGGTGGCGGAGAAGTTCGCTGCCGATTCCGCCAGCCGGCTGGGCAAGATCCGCTCCGCCCGCCAGGGTCAGTTCAGCATCTCCGACCGCGACAGCAACAATCCGCACGTGAAGAACGTGCGGGTCGTGTCCACCCTCGAGTACTACCTGGTGGACTAGGGCAGGCGCCGATGGACTTCCGCCCGCCGCGGCTGCTGCGCTCACCGCACCTGCAGACCCTGCTGTCCAGCCGGCTGGTTCGCGGCCGGGACGGGGTCGGCATGGAACTGGTCGAACGTGCCGAGCCTGTGACCATCCCCTGCCGCGATGGCGTGCGGCTGCAGGCGCTGGTGAACCCCGTACCCGGCGCCCCCCTGGTGGTGCTGATCCACGGCTGGCTCGGGCGCGCTGACTCCCCTTACCTGCGGCGCGCCTCGACTGCACTCTACCGAGACGGTTTCGGGGTCGCCCGCCTGCACCTGAGGGACCACGGCGACTCGGCGCACCTGAACGAAGAGATGTTCAACGCGGCGCGCATCGGCGAGGTGGTGGATGCCGCCAACTGGCTGCTGCACCGCTACGGCGAGGGTAACGGCAGTCTCATGGGGTTTTCCCTCGGCGGTAACTTCGTGCTGCGGCTGGCCTGCCACGCCGAGACCTCGACCGGGTTTCGTTCCGCGCTGGCGGTGTGCCCGGTGCTCGATCCCGCCGCCGCGGTGTCCGAGCTCGACCGGGGCCCGGCGGTGTATCGACACTACTTCCTGCGCAAGTGGCGGCGGGCGTTGGCGGAAAAGGAAGCCGCGTTCCCCGGCCGCTACGACTTCTCCGCGGCGCGCCGCCTGGCGCACGTGAGCACGCTCACCGATTACTTCGTAGCCCGGCACACACCGTATCTTGATGCCGCCGAGTACTACGGGCACTACACGCTGACCCGCGAGCTGTCCAGCTCGCTGCGTCTGCCGGTGCGCATTCTCGCTACCGAGGACGATCCGGTGGTGCCGGCGGCCCATGCCCGTGCGCTGCTGGACGGCGACGGTGCCGATATCGTGACGATCACGCCGCACGGTGGGCACTGCGGCTTCATCCAGGACTTCCGCCTGTCATCCGCGCTGGACGCGTACGCCGTGGGCTACTTCGCGGCCGCCCACTGATGCCGCCCCGCCCTCGGCGGCGCGGCAGGGTCATCCAACCTCGTCCGTCTCCTCAATCCTGAAGTCGAGGTCGTAGCGGCCCACCGGCAGCTCGCGGATCCGCGTGCCGGTGGCGTCGAACACCGCGTTGGCCAGCGCCGGCGCGATCCCCGGCGTGCCGGGCTCGCCTGCACCGCCCCAGGGCGCGCCGGAGTTGATGATGTGGGTTTCGATCACCGGGGTCTCGTCCATCCGCACCATCCGGTAATCGTGGAAGTTGCTCTGCGAGACGGCGCCATTGTCGATGTAGATCTCGCCGTAGAGGGCGGCCGTGAGCCCGTAGACGATGCCGGATTCCATCTGGGCGGTGAGCCCGTCGGGCGAAACCGCGAAACCGGGATCGGCCACGCAGACCACGCGATCCACCTTGACCTTGCCGTTCGCCACGGTCACCTCGACGACCTGGGCAACGATGCTGCCGAACGAGGTCTGCAGCGAGATGCCGCGGCCCTGGCCCGGGCCGAGCGGGCGCGTCCAGTCGGACTTCTCGGCGGCCAGTTCCAGCGCGGCGCGCTGACGGGGCGCATCGGTCAGCAGCTCGCGGCGGAATTCGAACGGGTCCCGCCCCGCGGCATGGGCCACCTCGTCGATGAACGACTCGGTGAAGAAGCCGTGCTGGGAGTGGTCGACGCTGCGCCAGGGGCCGAACGGCACGTGGGTAGGGCTGTCAGCCCAGTGCACGAACTGGTGCGCGATGGCATAGGGCACGTGGGGAGCCTCGGCGGGCTCGTGCTTGTCGACGTACTGGTTTTCCCAGGCCACCAGCTTGCCCGAGGCGTCCAGCCCGGCCTTGAACCGGGACAGCACCGCGGGACGGTAGTGATCCTGGCGGATGTCTTCTTCCCGCGACCAGATCAGCTTGACCGGCGCGTTCACCGCCGCCGACAGGCGAGCCGCCTGGATGGCGTAGTCCGGATCGGAACGGCGGCCGAAGCCGCCGCCCATGTAGGCGTTGTGCACCGTCACCCGGTCGGCGTCCAGCTCGAGCGCGTCGGCCACCGCGTAGCGGAAGCCCAGGGGATTCTGGGTCGACGTCCACAGCTCGCAGGCGCCGTCGGCGACCCGGGCGGTAGCGTTCATCGGCTCCATGCAGGCGTGGGCGAGGTAGGGAACGCGATAGGCGGCCTCCACCACGGTAGCGGCCCTTGCCAGCGCACCCCGGGCGTCGCCCAAGGCCAGGTCGGTGTGCTCGTCACCATCCGCCAGGGCGGCATCCATGTCGCGTTCGAACTGCGCGAACAGGGCTTCGCTGTCGATCCCGTCGACATCCGTGGCAGTCCAGCTGATCTGCACGTTGCCCAGAGCCTGCTCGGCCTGCCAGTAACCGTCGGCCACCACTGCTACGGCATCCTCGAGGGTGACCACTCGATACACGCCGGGCATATTCAGCGCCGCGGCGTCGTCGACGCGCTGCACCTGCGCTCCGAAAACCGGCGCGCGCCGGATGGCCGCATACTTCATGCCCGGCACCCGGGCGTCGATGCCGAAGCCCGCCGCGCCGGTGACCTTCGCCGGGATGTCGAGCCGGGCCACGCTGCGGCCCATGAGGGTGAACTGATCCGGGGTCTTCAGGGTGGGCTTGGCCGAGGGTTGGAGCAGGCCCGCGGCCTCGGCGAGCTCGCCGTAGGGCGCGCTGCGCCCGGACGGTTCGTGAATCACCTGCCCTGCCCGCCCGGAGAGCTCGGACTCGGGCACCTCCCAGCGCGCCGCGGCGGCAGCCAGCAGCAGCTGCTTCGCGGCGGCGCCGGCGACCCGCATGCCGTGCACGCCGGTGGTGCGCACGCTGAGGCTGCCGCCGGTGATCTGCAGGTGCATGAAGTCGCTGATCGTCATCATGGCACCGTCGACGGTGGGCACCAGCACCTTCGGGATGTCGAGGCCGCCGGCCAGGAAGCCTTTGGCCAAAGCGTAGTTGGCGTAGCCGTCGGCGGCGGGCGCCTCGAGCACCCGCACGTCTTCCCAGCGCGCGTCCAGCTCGTCCGCCAGCATCTGCGCCAGCGCCGACTGTGCGCCCTGGCCCATCTCGGAATGGGGCACGATGGCGGTGACGCTGTTGTCGGCGCCGAGCTTCACCCAGGCGTGGATCAGGTGCTCGCCGTCGCCGGTCACCATGGGAGCGAGCTCGCCGCGCCGGTCACCGGGGCGGATGACGATGCCGACCAGCAGAGCGCCGCCGGCGACGGTACCGGTGGCGAGCAAAGCTCGCCGGGTCCACTTACCCATGACGCACCTCCGGGTCGTAGCTCTGCACCGCGACCGCGCCGGCCGCGTCTGCCGCCAGGGAGCCGGCGGCGCGGTGGATGGCCCGTCGGACCCGGGGATAGGTGCCGCAGCGACAGATGTTGCCCTTCAAGGCCTGGTCGATGGCGGCATCGTCCGGGTCGGGATTGTCTCGCAGCAGGGCGACGGCGCTCATGATCTGGCCGGACTGGCAGTAGCCGCACTGGGGAACCTGCTCGGCGATCCAGGCCTGCTGTACCGGGTGCAGCTCGCCACCGTCGGCCAGGCCCTCGATGGTGGTCAGCGTCTGACCTGCCGCCGCGGAAACCGGCGTGACGCAGGCGCGGATCGGCCTGCCGTTGAGGTGCACCGTGCAGGATCCGCACTGGGCGATGCCGCAGCCGAACTTGGTGCCGGTGAGCGCGAGGTTCTCGCGAATGACCCAGAGCAGCGGCGTGCTCGGATCGACGTCCACGTCCTGCGGCGCGCCGTTGACGGTGAGTGTGATCATGACGGGATACCTGGGTTTGAGCTGGGGGCGGGGATCGATGGTAGCAACGGTCCGGCGTGAAAGCCCAGCCCGGGTCCGCTGGTCGGTTGGCGCCGAACGCTCAGTCGAAGCGCGGCGGGTGGCTGCCCACGGGCACCGGCGGCAGCTCCCAGCCGGTCGGGGCGGCGGACAGCGTGACCGCAGGCCGGAGATGGTGCACGGGCCCCCAGGCGGTGTCGGTACGGGTCTGCCAGCCGGCGATCTCGTCGGCCGTCGGGGGCCGGGCCGCGTGGCCGTCGCGCAATCCCAGCCCGCGGATCCACATCCCCGTGCGCGCCAGCGACACCCGCACCCAGTAGCTGCCGCCAACCCTGGCGCGGCGGGCCAGAGCCGCGAGGACGCCGAGCGCCGCTAGATAGCCGGTGGTGTAGTCGGTAACCGCCGCGGGCTGCAGCACCGGCTTGTCCGCTCCCAGGTGCTCGCCGTGGGCGTGGGCCATGCCGGTGACGGTCTGGGCCAGCTGCTCCCAGCCCGGCCGGGTGCGCCAGTCGCCCTCGTGGCCGTAGCAGTTGATGGAGACGTAAACGATGCCGGGTCGCAGCTGGGCCACGTCAGTGACCCCGAAGCCCAGGCGCTCCATGGCGCCGGTGCGGTAGCCCTGGGTGAACACATCGGCGTCGCGCAGCAGCCGCCGCAGCGTCTGCTTGCCGTCCGGTCGGGTGAGGTCGAGATGGGCCGAGCGTTTGCCGAACCCGGTGTCGGCCACGAACAAAGGAATGGTGGGCAGCTGCGGCGCGCCGAGCCGCAGCACCGAGGCGCCGTAGCTGGCCAGGGTTCGGCCGCAGGTGGGCCCGGCCAGAACCCGGGTCAGATCCAGCACCCGGACCCCGTCCAGCGGCCGCCGCGGCGTTTCCGGAAACGGCTCCGGCGCCGTCTCGTCGAGCTGCACGATGTCCACCACCGGGCGGCTGGCCAGGAGCCGCCCCGGCAGGGTCGCGTCCCATGCGTCGGGGCTGCGCACCAGAGCCCCGCAGAGACCGGCAACGGCAATCTCGGCTTCCAGCTCGCTGCCGGTGCGGGCGGCCACGGCTGCCTGCACCGCGGCAGGGTCATCCCGGGTTCCCAGCAGCTTCAGCAGCCCCTGGGTGTTGTGGGGAAACCCGGCGTGCAGATAGATCCAGCGCCCGTCGGCGGTGCGGTGGAAGCCGGCCGCCGCGGTGCGCTCCTCCGGGGCCAGCCGTGCCGCCGGTGCCCGGGTGGCATCCTCGAAGCGCAGATGCGCGAACGACACCAGCGACGCTTCCGCATGACGACTGGTCACCTCGACGATGCTCGGCGTCAGCCGCCGGCTCACGGCGATCTGGTTGGCCAGGGCCGCGCCGCCGGCGAGGGCGGCGGCGGCGGCCTCCGCCGCCATGAATCGGGTCTCGAGGCCGACGTCTCCGTCTGCAAAGACGATGTCGGTGCCGAGCTCGGGCACGCCGATGGTATGGCCGAGCGAAACCAGCGCCGCGTCGAAGACGGCACGGCTGGCCCGCTGCACTGTTCCGACGATCCCGTCGCCCTCGTCGCTAACCCGGGCTCATGGTGACAAGCGTCTTCGGGAAATGCCACCGCGGCGGCGGCAGCCGGTTTGAGGCGGAAAAAACCGCGCGGTAGGATGCTCGAAAATTCCACCTGCAGGAGCAGACATGAAGCGCAGATCGACGTGGGTTGCCGGGATTCTCATGGCTGTGGGGGCGGGGATGCTGCCCGCTCTGGCCTATGCAGTCGAGCTCGACATCGCCCATTGCCGGTTTCCTGAGGCGCCCGTGGTACCTGATGGCGCGGATGCAACGGAAGCTGAGATGGGGCAGGCGGGGGCGCAGGTGCGGGAGTTCGTCGCCGGCATTCAGAGCTCGCTGGAGTGTCTCACCGCGGCGGAAACGGCGATGGCGGACGAGATCACCGAGGAGCAGCAGGCGCAGCTGGTTGCCGTCTACAACAACGGTGTGGACCAGATGAACGCGGTAGCGCAGCGTTACAACGAGCAGGTTCGAGCGTTCAAGGAACGCTGACCTCGATCCCCCGGGAGAACGGCGTCGCTCGCGCCAGCTACGCGACCCGTCGCGGGGCGGTGGTGGCCGAATCCTCGGCTGCTTCGAGTTGATCGGCCCCGGCTTCGGCCACCTGCTGCGGCTGATCAGGTGCGGCCTCGTCCGGTGGAGGCTCGTTGGCGGCGGCCACGGCGTCCCGGGTCGGTTCCTCCGCTATCTCGGGCGCGTCGGTGGCGGCGGCCGTAACCGGCGCGGGTTCCGGTACCTGAATGGCCTCCTCGGTCTCTTCGCTCGCAGCGAGCACCTCCGCCTCGCCGTCTTCGACGGCCGCGGCGGGCTGGTCTGATTCGCCGTCGACCGCAGCTCGGGCTGCGCTGACGATGTTCTCCTCAGCTGCCTCCGGCGCCTCGGCATCCTCTGGTTCTTCGCGTGCTTCAGGGGCCGCTGCGTCCTCGCGGACCGCAGCCGGTATCAGGTCCTGATGCCCGGTGGGTGCGACCAGCAGCGGACCCGCCACGTCCTTGCAGAGCACGGTGGAGCTGTGTGCGAGCTGCTGGTGGAGATCCGTATAGGCATCGTTCAGGGTCTGGAACTTCCTCGCGGTCTCGCTGAATTGGCTGACCACCTCCTGGCGGTAGGCGGCCAGCTCCTGCTGGCTCTGAGCGAGCTGTTCCTGCAGCTGTTTTTTCCGGCCGCCACCGATTCCGGTGCCGCCGATGAGAAAGCCGACGCCGATCCCGAGCGCCAGTCCGAGCAAAGCGAGCACGATCAGCCATTCCACGCCGTACACCTTGGGCCACCTCCTGTGCTGAAATCGAAAGCGGTGCCAGTGTAACCCGAGCGTCCGACAAATGCCGTTGCCGGATTCCCCAGCCCCGTCCGAGCGCCTGACGCGATCGCCGTCCCGGCGCCGTTGGCGGCGGGCGCTGATCGCGGCCGCCGGCGGGGTCGTTCTGCTCGCCGGCGCGCTCTATGGCCTGTCGCCCTGGCTCGCCGCCCGGCTGGCGCCACGGCTGGCCCCGGCCCTGGGGCTGGATTCCCTGCAGCTGCAGATCGGGCACCCCGGGCTGCGCGGCGTCAGGGTCGGGTCGCTGGCGCTGGCAAGCGGCCGGCTCCGGTTGTCCGCGAGCGACATCAGGCTCGGCTACCGGCTCGGCGAGCTGCTCGGCGGCCGCCTCGATGAGGCCCTGGTCGCGCGGCTGTCGGTGACGGTCGACGAGGCTGCAGCGGGCGTCGAACTTGCAGAGTCCGGCATGCTGCCCGCGCCCGACCCGCGCGCGCTGCTCGACGCGCTGCCGCTGCGCGCTGCGACCATATCCCGGCTGGAGCTGGCGTTGCCGGCACTGGGCTTCGCCGCCTCCGGCAGCGCGCGGCTGGATGGCCAGGGGTTCGAGCTGGCGCTGCAGGCTTCGAGCCCGTCCGAGGCGGAGCGGTTCGTGCTCGCGGCCGAGCTGTCCCGTCAGGGCCAGGTGGTCCTGCGCCTGGCCGAGCAGGATCCCGGCGAACCGCCGTTCCTGGATGTCGTTTCCGAGCTGCGGGACCAGCAGCTCACCGTGACCGGGCGCGCGCGGCTGGCCGGCTTCGTGCTCGACCTGGTCGCCGCGCTGGCCGCCCTGCCCGCTGGTGAAGGCGCCATCGCGGCGGCGTTCTCGGGTTCGCTGCCGTGGCCGCTGCCGCAGCCGTTGCCGTGGTCCGCGGTGACCGCCCGGGGCGAGGCGTCGCTGGGCTGGCGGCCTGACGGCGGCGACTGGTCGGTGGAGTCTGGAACCGCCCGCTGGGCGCTGGCCGACGGCGAACTGACCGCCGAGCTCGACGCGAACGTGAAGCTCGCCGACCTGAGGCTGGGGCTGCGCGCGATCGCCGCGCCGCTGCTGCTCGCGGATCTTTCCGGCGCCGGCAGCCTTGCGCTGTTGCCACCCGGATCGGCGGCGGCGCCGTTTGCCGCCGTCGACTGGAGCCGGCGGGATGCCGGGCTGATCCTGCAGGGCTCGCTGTCGGTGCGTGAAGCCCTGCTCGAGTTCGCCCGGCGGCGCTTCGGCCTGCCTGAGGGTGAAGGTCAGCTGCTGCTGGACTTTCAGACTCGATTGCCCTGGCCGCTGCCGGCCCTCGAGGATCTCGAGCCGCAGGCCGACGGCACCCTCCGCGGTGCCTGGCGGTCACCGCAGCTCGATCTGCTGATGTCGGACCTCGATGGCCGCTGGCGCCTCGACGGAAGGCGCCTCAGCGGCCGCCTCGCCGGGAAGCTCCGCCGTGGCGCCCTCACGGCCGATGTGGGGCTGTCCGTTGTCCGGCTGGAGCAGGTTGGTCAGGCGGCAGCGAGCCAGGGGGAGCTGAGCGTCGGGAAACTCACCCCGCTGTCGTTCAGCGTTCGGCAAGCGCTCGACGGCACCTCCGGGTCGGCATCGCTGACGGGCAGGCTGGCGGTGCCCGGCGGAGGTCTTGCCGCCGCCGCGCTTCAGGGGTGGACCCAGCCGCTGGACCTCACGGCCGGCAGCGTCGATCTGAACGCTGAACTCGCCTGGGACGAGCCGGCTCACCCCGGCGGGCGGGTCCGCATTGGCCTGGAGCGGGTGACCGCTCGGTACGACGACTACGCCGTGCAGGCGCTGACCGCCGATCTCGACTTCCGCGGGCAGAAGAGCGTCTGGTCCCTGGCGCCCACCGACCTGACCATCGACCGGGTGGTGACCGGCGTGCCGGTGGAGGCGGTGAGCGGCGGCCTTGCCTGGAGCGGCGACACGGTGCAGGTCAGTGGCGCCCGCGCGCGGCTGCTGGGCGGGACAGCGCAGATCGCGCCGTTCGACTACGCCATCGAGACGGGCGTTGCCGGCTTCACCGTCGAGCTGGCGGGGATATCCCTGGAGCAGGTGCTGGCGCTGGAAGGGGAGCAGGTCAGCGGCAGCGGCAGCCTGCACGGCGTGTTGCCGGTTCGGCTGGAAAAGCATCGGCCCAGCGTCGCCGGGGGCAGGATCGTGGCCGATCCCCCCGGCGGCACCATCCGGGTGTCGCCGACCCTAGCGCGCGGCACCGGCCAGCCGGGCCTGGACTTCGCGCTGCGGGCGCTGCAGGACTTCCGCTATCAGATTCTGGAAGCCGACGTCGACTACGCACGTAACGGCGACCTGGCCCTGGCCGTGCACCTTCAAGGCAGGAATCCGGCCGTCGAGGGCGGCCGGCCGATCCACTACAACCTCAACGTCAGCGAGAACGTGCCGGTGCTGCTGGAATCGCTGCGGCTGGAAAGCGATCTCACCCGGAGCATCGAGCGCCGCCTGAACAATTGATTGCCGGTCGGCGGGCGACTCGGTAACCTCAGCCGCGTTCATCATCGGGGGGTGTCGATCTTGCCGAGAATCGCCCAGCTGCGCGTCGGGCTGGTCATCACCAGCCTGACGATGATGGCAGCCTGCACGCCTACGGTGAAGGTCGCCACCGACGAACCCATCACCATCAACCTCAACGTCAACATCCAGCACGAGATCCGGGTAAAGGTGGATCGCGAGCTCGAGGACCTGTTCGGCAAGGACAGCGAGCTGTTCTGAGTCGGGGATCAACCACCACCTTGTGCGACGGCAGATACTTCGGGGAACTGGGCCATGGCTAGCGTCTTCATCTCACTGCGAATTCTCATGCTGGCGCTGCTGCTCGGCACGGCCGGGGCCTGGGCGGCCCCGGGCCTGGATCTGGACGGGGCCAAGGCCCAGGGTCTCGTGGGTGAGACCGTCGAGGGTTACCTCGCTGCGGTGAACGATCCGCCCGCCCCCGCCGTGGCTGCGCTGGTGGCCGACATCAACGCCAAGCGGCTCGCCGAGTACCAGCGAATCGCCCGGGAAAACGGCCTCGAACTCGCCCAGGTGGAACTGCTGGCGGCCAAGAAGGCCATCGAAAAGACCCGTCCCGGGGGCTGGGTGCGGGTGAACGGCAGCTGGCGCCAGAAGTAACGTTTCCTCCCGTCTGATCATGGTTTTCGGGGGCCCGTATGGGCGTTGATGCGTGGATCACCGTCGCCGTGGTCGCGGGCACCGTCGCGATGCTCATGGGCACGCGGTTCGCGCCGGACCTCATCCTCGTGGCCGCCCTGACCGTGCTGATGCTGAGCGGGGTGCTGACGCCTGAATCGGCGCTCGTGGGTCTGTCCAACCCGGGTCTGGCCACCGTTGGCGTGCTCTACGTGGTGGCGGCCGGGCTGGTGGATACCGGCGCCATTCATCTGCTTGGCTCCCGCATGCTCGGCCGGCCCAGGACCGTGCCCTCGGCCCAGCTGCGCATGATGCTGCCGGTCACCGGTCTGTCCGCGTTCCTCAACAACACCCCGGTGGTCGCCATGATGGTGCCGTTCGTGGAGGACTGGAGCCGCCGCTGCCGGTTGCCGGTCTCGCGACTGATGCTGCCGCTCAGCTATGCGGCGATCTTGGGCGGGCTGTGCACGGTGATCGGCACCAGCACCAACCTCATCGTCAACGGCATGCTGGAGAAGAGCCCCCAGGCCGGCAGCTTCGGCTTCTTCGAGATCGGTCTGCTGGGCCTGCCGCTGGCGCTGGTCGGCGTGCTGTTCGTGCTGCTCACCTCCCGCTGGCTGTTGCCGGACCGGAACTCGCCGCTGCGCGAGCCCGAGCAGGTGCGCGAGTACACCCTGGAGATGCTCGTGGCAGCCGGCAGCCCGCTGATCGGCAGAAACCTCGAGGAAGCCGGGCTGCGCAGCCTTCCCGGCGCCTTTCTCGCCGAGATCGAACGCGGCGGGACCGTGCTGCCGGCGGTGTCGCCCCACGTCCGGTTGCAGGGCGGGGACCGGCTGCTGTTCGTCGGGGTGGTGGATTCCGTGGTCGAGCTGGTGCGGGTGCGGGGCCTGGTGCCGGCGCCGGATCAACTCTTCAAGCTGGATGCGCCGCGGGCCGAACGGCGTTTCTTCGAGGTGGTGGTGTCGCGGTCCAACCCGCTGGTGGGTCTGACCATCCGTGAGGGTGAGTTCCGCACCCGCTACGATGCGGTCGTGATCGCCGTGGCGCGCAATGGCGCCCGGGTGCGCGGCAAGGTCGGCGACATCGAGATCCGCAGCGGCGATACGCTGCTGCTGGAGTCCCGGCCTTCGTTCATCGACCGGCAGCGCAACTCGCGCGACTTCCTGCTGGTGAGTGAAGTGCGTGACGCCACCCTGCCACGTCACGAGCGCGCCTGGGTATCCATCGCCATTCTCGCCGGCATGGTGCTGGCGGCGACCGTCGGCTTGCTGAGCATGCTGGAAGCGGCGCTGCTGGCCGCCGGCGTGATGCTGGTTACCCGCTGCACCAGCGCCGGTGGCGCTCGCAGCCGCGTCGACTGGTCGGTGCTCACGGTCATCGGGGCGTCGCTGGGTCTCGGCCAGGCCATGAGCGAGAGCGGCGCTGCCGGGAGCATCGCGCTGTGGTGGGTGGGTCTTGCCGGGGACAACCCGTGGCTGGCGCTGATTGCCGTCTACGTGGTGACCAGCACGTTTACCGAGCTGATCACCAACAACGCCGCCGCGGTACTGGTGTTTCCCATTGCCGAGGCGACGGCCCAGAGCCTGGGGGCGAGCCTGTGGCCGTTCGCGGCGGTAGTGATGATGGCGGCGTCGGCAAGCTTTGCCACGCCGATCGGCTACCAGACCAACCTGATGGTGTACGGCCCCGGTGGTTACCGCTTTGCCGACTTCGTGCGCTTCGGCGCGCCGCTCAATCTCGTCGTTGCGGCGGTCACCCTCGGAATTACGCCACTGGTATTTCCGTTCCGGCCGGCGTGAAGACGCCGGCGCGGCGGGCGTTCCTGCGGGAGTGTGAATCGGAGCGGTTA
>JBFISC010000052.1:0-16793 GCA_041608775.1 Pseudomonadales bacterium
AGCGCGACGCCGCTCATGACCACCGCGTCGGGCTCGCTGCCCTGGACCGCACGGTGAACAGCACTACCAAGCACCCAGAGCCCGAACGCCGCCATGGTGGCGCCCTTGAACAGCGATGCCCTGGCGCGGCTGGTGAGGGCAGCGCCGGCCACGAACAGGCTGATGGCGTAGTTGGCGGAATCGCCGAAGAAATCCAGCGCGTCGGCCTGCAGCGACATGGAATCGCCGAGCGCGCTGGCAACGATCTCGACCACGAACATGGTCGCGTTGGCGATGAGCGCAACCCACAGCACCCGGCGGAAGCCGCGATCCATGTCGGCGTCGTGGACGGCGCAATCCGTGCATCCGGCCATCAGCCGATCTCTCCATCCGTGTCCGCGGGCTCGGTCACGTGCGCAACCATGTCAGCAATCACGCACTCGATGTGGGCATCCCGCGGCGAGTAGAAAATCTGCCGGCCGCGGCGTTCGGCGCGCACCACCCGGGCCGCACGCAGCAACCGCAGATGGTGGCTCACCAGCGACGGCGAAGCGTCGACCTCGACGGCGATGTCATTCACGCTGGTGGGACCGGAGAGGCAGCTCAGGACGATCTTGAGCCGGGTGGCGTCGCCGAGGAGACGGAACAGGTCCGCGAGCTGCGCGACCCGCTCCGCGTCGGGGACACCGGGGCCCTTGGGCATCGGCACGGCGGACACGGCGAATCCATATATGAATAGATATTTAACTATAGGTGTTCATCTGCCCCCAGGTCAACCCAATGGGTCCCTGACCGAGAGTCCGCGAGGCAGCCGCCCCAATCGCCGACCGGAATTTCCAGGGCCCTGCTCAGACCAGACGGTTATTTTCCAGCGCCGCCCGGAGACCGCAGAATGTCGGGGCAGCGGGGCCACGCCTGATGAAAACCGTTCACGACGTGCTGGCCCATACGGGAGCGACCGACGTCTCCTCGATCGCGCCGATCGCGACCGTATACGAGGCCATTCAGACCATGTCCGACCGGCACGTGGGCGCCCTGCCCGTGCTCCAGGACCGTCGCCTGGTGGGCATCATTTCCGAACGCGACTATGCGCGTAAGGTGATTCTCAAGGACAAGTCATCCAAGACCACGAGGGTTTCGGAGATCATGACCGCCGACGTGGTCACGGTTACGCCGGACAGCACCGTGGAGCACTGCATCCGCCAGATGCGCCGGCATCACATCCGCCACCTGGTGGTAGTGGACGAAGGTCAGGTGGTCGGGATGCTCTCTCAGCGCGACCTGTTCACTGAGGTCATCGACGAACAGGCGGAAACCATCGACCAGCTCGAGCACTACATCCGCGGCCAGTAGCCGCCAGGGTCGGCGTCAGCCCCAGGGCATGACGTTGATGTCGACCACGGTGACGTCGCTGGGGTCGAGGTCCGGCGGCAACGCCACCCGCTCCAGATACTGCATGGTTTCGACGAACAGCCGCGCTTCCGCTTCCGCGGCCCGGCGGGTGGCGAACGGGCCGCGCCGGCCCTCCCGGGTGAGCACGTACCAACGCTCGCCGTCGCAGACGATCCGATCCGCCCGACGATCCGTTTTCCGCGGCTCGACGTCTGATTTGCGCATGCACTGCATTTTCGCCGTGCTGCCGACCCGCGCGCGTGGGGAGATCCACATGCGGTTGTGAACGCCGGCTTACGTTCCGGCAGCGGCTCTGCCAGCGCCTCTGGCAGCGGCATGGTGGCCACGCGCCGGGAACGTTTACAATTCCTCCGGCAGGGGGAGAAACGCCATGTCCATGACGGATCTCGAGCAGGCGGTGGCGACCGGAATGACCATCGCCTATCAGGCCGCCAGGCTGGGTAAGCATGCCGCCATCATCAGCCGCTACGGCGACCGGACGTTCGCCGAGCTCAACGGCAACGCCAACCGCCTGGTCCGGACCCTGCGCGCCCACGGAATCGGCGACGGTGACAGCGTTGCCGTGGTGACCAGAAACCGACCGGAGTTCATGGAAACCCTCGCCGCCACCACCCGCAGCGGCATCCGCTTCACCCCGATCAACTTCCACCTGAAGGGCGAGGAGATCGGCTACATCGTCGACAACTGCGAGGCCAAGGCCTTCATTGCCGACGCAACGCTGGGAAGACCGGTCGAAGAAGCTCTCCGTCACGCCCCCGGGCTGCGTCTGAAGCTCGCCTGCGGTGGGACTCTGGAAGGCTTCGACGACTATGCCTCCGCCATCGCCGGTGAGGACCCCGGCGATATTCCCGATCCCAGCCTCGGCCGGCGCATGCTCTACACCTCCGGCACCACCGGGCGGCCGAAGGGCGTGTACCGGAAGACCCGGGTGCCGGAACCGCCCCAGCACGAAGGCACCCTGTCCAACTACCGGCCGGGTGAGGACATGGAGCTCTGCACCGGGCCCGCCTACCACGCGGCGCCGCTGCTCATCGACATCATCCAGCCGCTGGTGTCCGGCGTCGGCGTCGTGCTGATGGACAAGTGGGACGCTGAGGAAACGCTGCGTCTCATCGAAGCGCACCGCTGCACCCACACCCACATGGTGGCGACGATGTTCCATCGTCTGCTGCAACTGCCCGAGGAAGTGAAGAGCCGCTATGACCTCTCCAGCCTGCGCTTCGTGATCCACGGCGCCGCCCCCTGCCCGGTGCACGTGAAGCAGGCCATGATCGACTGGCTCGGCCCGATCATCTGGGAGTACTACGCGGCCACCGAAGGCGGCGGCGGCTTCATCGTCGGCTCCGAGGAGTGGCTGAAGAAACCGGGAACCGTCGGCAAGCCGGGCCCGGAGTTCGACAACAGGATTCTCGACGACGACGGCAACGAGGTGCCCGCGGGCCAGGTCGGCACGATCTACATGCGCGCCCCCGAGACCGGCCGGTTCGAGTACTTCAAGGATACCGAGAAGACCGGCCGCTCCTACCGCGGCGATTACTTCACCCTGGGGGACATGGGTTACTACGACGAAGACGGCTACCTGTTTCTCACCGGCCGCACCGCCGAGCTGATCATCTCCGGCGGCGTGAACATCTATCCCCAGGAAGTGGACAACGAGCTGCTCAAGCACCCGGCCGTGCTGGACGTCTGCACCGTGGGCGTGCCCGATGACGAGTGGGGCGAAGCGGTGCGGTCCGTGGTACAGCTCCGCGACGGTCACCAGCCGGGGGCCGAGCTGGCCGAGGAGCTGATCGCCTGGGCCCGGGACCGCCTGGCGAACTTCAAGTGCCCGCGCGCCATCGACTTCGTCGACGATCTGCCGCGATCCGCAGCGGGGAAGATCCAGCGCCGAGTCGTGCGCGAACCCTACTGGAATTCCGCGAACTGAGGCGAACGGACACACCATGCACATCGATCTGCTGAACCCGGCGACCTTCGCACACGGTCACCCCCGAGAGCAGTACGCCTGGCTGCGCGACCATGCACCGGCATACTGGCACGAGGAAGCCGACGGCCCCGGCTTCTGGGCGGTGACCCGCTACGACGATGTGGCCGCCATCGGCCGCGACCCGGCGACGTTCTCCTCCGAGCCCACCATCATGATCCCGGATCCGGCGCAAGGCTCGGGCATTGACTTCGGTGATCACAAAATGATGCTGATGATGGACCCGCCCGACCATACCCGGTACCGCAAGACCATCAGCCGAGCGTTCACCCAGGGGCCCGCGGCCGCCCTCAGACCGAGAATCGAGGCGCTCTCGCGCGACATCATCGACGCGGTGATCGAGCGCGGCGAGTGCGACTTCGTCGCCGACGTGGCCGGCGAGCTGCCGTCCTACGTGATCGCCGAGCTGATGGGCATTCCGCTCGACGACGGCAGGGAGCTGTACCAGCTCACCGAGATCATTCACTCCGCGCCGGAAACCCTGCCGGATGGCGCCCAGGCGAGCGCCGTGATGCAGATGTTCGAGTATGCCCAGGGCGTGTATCGGAGCAAGCTCGACCACCCTACCGACGATCTCGCCAGCCAGATCGTGCACGCCGAGGTGGATGGCCGCCGTCTGGACGAGCTGGACTTCCAGCTGTTCTTCCTGCTGCTGATCGATGCCGGCGGGGACACCACCCGGAACCTGGTGGCCGGTGGTCTGCACGCGCTGCTTGCGCACCCCGACCAGCTCGCCGAGCTGCGCGCAGATCCGGCCCTGATCCCCGGCGCCCGGGACGAGCTGCTGCGCTGGGTGAGCCCAGTGATCTACATGCGCCGCACGGCGCTGCGCGACACCGAGATCGCCGGGCAACGGATTCGTGAGGGCGACAAGGTGGTACGTTACTTCGGCGCCACCAACGGCGATCCGCGCCGGTTCGAGGCGCCGGCGCAGCTCGACATCCACCGCTCGCCGAACCCCCACATCGCCTTCGGCGCGGGCACCCACGTCTGTCTGGGCCAGCACATCGCCCGGGTCGAAATCGACTGCATGCTGAGCGAGGTCCTCGCCCGCCTGCACGACATCGAGCCGACCGGCGAGCCCGACTGGCTGGCATCGACCTTCATCTCCGGCATCCGCCGCATGCCCATCCGCTTCACCCCGGGGAATCCCGGATGACGCGCTGCCACCCTGCTGCGTATGCTGCCACCATGATTTACCGAGCCACCTTCGTGCTGACCGCCGTGCCGACTGCCGTGCTGACTGCCGTGCTCATGGGGGCCGCTGCCGCTCGCGCGGAGGTCTATGCCTACGTCAACGACGACGGCGACTACGTCGTCACCCGGGAACGACCGGCCGACAGCGTCGGCGAGTACGCCATCCTCAGCAACGACGGCGAGTTTCTGCGCCTGGTGAACCCACGCGAGCTCGACGTGCCCATCACCCACTGGCGGCCCTGGTTCCTGCCGAAGCAGCCGGACCCGTTCGATGCCGACCCGGACGTGTACCGGGAGCGCGAGGGCACGGTGGAGATCGAGGAACTCGACGTCGCCGACGAAGACTGACGCCACGCCCGCCGGCGCATGCGCGAGAGCCTGACCCTCGAGGAACGTCGCCGCTACGATCGCGACGGATTTCTCGTCCGCGAGGCGGTGCTGACTGCCGCCGAGCTGGGGCGCCTGCGGGCAGCGGCCGAGCGCACGGCCGCGGCCGCGGCCACGCTGGCCGACGGCGGCCACAGCTATCAGCTGGACGGCAACCGCTTCGTCGATGCCGGCTACGTCACCGTGCAGTTCGAGCATCGACCCGGCAGCCACAGCGTGCGCGTGGTCGAGCCGGCCCACGTCTTCGACCCGGCCTGGGACGCGCTGCTGGACGATGTCCGTCTGGTAGCTCCCATGCGGACGCTGACCGGTGCAGACCGGGTAGCCGTGTGGACCAGCAAGCTCAATCTGAAGCGGCCGCGGGAAGGCTCCGGCTTCCGCTGGCATCAGGATTCGCCCTACTGGATTCACGACTCCGACGACGTGGACCACCTGCCCAACGTCATGGTCGCGCTGGACGACGCGTCGGCGGCAAACGGCTGTCTGCGGGTCATCCGCGGCAGCCATCGCCATGGCTGCTTGCCCGGCACGGCCGACGGCTCTCAGCTCGGCGGCTTCTTCACCGACCCGGCCTGCATCGACGAATCGAGCCAGGTGCTGCTCGAGGTGCCGGCCGGATCGCTGGTGTTCTTCAGCCCCCACGTGGTGCACGGCTCGCTGCCGAACGGCTCCGACCAGCCGCGCCGGGCGCTGATTGCCACCTACCAGCCCGCGGACCGTCCGATGCTGAAGATCCCGGCGGTTCGCAACGCCGGTTCCTGAACCCGCGCGGCCGGCGGCCCGACATTCTCAGGCCATGAGCCGCTCCGACCGGATCAGCTGAATCCGATCCCTGAGCGCGGCGGCTTCCTCGAACTCCAGGTTCTTCGCGTGCTCGAGCATCTGCTGCTCGAGCTTTTCGAGCAGCCGACCCAGCGCCTGGGGATCATCCGGTACCTCCAGGTCCTCGACCCGCGCCTTGCGCCCTGCCGCGGCGGCACTGCGTCGACCCATGCCGGGCGCGGCCGCCCGGGCGCCCTCCATGACGTCGGCCACCCGCTTCATGATGGTCTTCGGCGTGATGTCGTGTTCCTCGTTGAAGGCGACCTGCTTGGCACGCCGGCGCTCGGTCTCGTCGATGGCGCGGCGCATGGAGCCGGTGATCTGGTCGGCGTAGAGAATCGCGCGGCCCTCCACGTTGCGGGCAGCCCGGCCGATGGTCTGGATCAGCGAGCGTTCCGCGCGCAGAAAACCCTCCTTGTCCGCATCGAGAATGGCCACCAGCGCCACCTCCGGCATGTCGAGCCCCTCCCGCAGCAGGTTGATGCCGACCAGCACGTCGAACTCCCCGAGCCGCAGATCGCGGATGATCTCCATGCGTTCCACCGTGTCGATGTCGGAGTGGAGATAGCGCACCCGGATGTCGTGATCGTCCAGATAATCGGTGAGGTCCTCGGCCATGCGCTTGGTCAGGGTGGTCACCAGCACCCGGAAACCGGCGGCCACCGTGCTGCGGATCTCGCCGAACAGGTCGTCCACCTGGGTCGAGGCCGGCCGCACGATGACCTCGGGATCCACCAGCCCGGTGGGGCGCACCACCTGCTCCACGGTCTGACCTGACATGCGCGCCTCGTAGTCGGCCGGGGTGGCGGAGACGAAGATCATCTGCGGCGCCAGCGCCTCCCACTCGTCGAAACGCAACGGCCGGTTGTCCAGCGCCGACGGCAGGCGGAAGCCGTACTCCACCAGGGTTTCCTTGCGCGACCGGTCGCCTTTGTACATGCCGCCGATCTGCGGCACGGTGACGTGGCTCTCGTCGATGATCAGCAGCGCATCGCTCGGCAGGTAGTCGAACAGGGTGGGCGGTGGCTGGCCCGGCTCGCGCCCGGACAGGTAGCGCGAGTAGTTCTCGATGCCGTTGCAGTAGCCGAGCTCCTTGATCATCTCCAGATCGAAGCGGGTGCGCTGCTCGAGCCGCTGCGCCTCTACCAGCTTGTTGTGCTGATGTAGATACTCGAGGCGCTCTTTCAGCTCGTCGCGGATGTCGTCGAGGACGGCGAGGATGCGTTCCCGCGGGGTCACGTAGTGGGTCTTGGGGAAGACGGTGTACCGCGGCAGCCGGTTGATCACTTCGCCGGTGAGCGGGTCGAACACCGAAATGTTCTCGATCTCGTCGTCGAACAGCTCCACGCGTACCGCTTCCTTCTCGGATTCCGCGGGGAAGATGTCCACCACGTCGCCGCGGACCCGGTACGTGCCACGCTGAAAAACCATGTCGTTGCGCGTGTACTGCAGCTCCGCCAATCGTGTGAGGACGTAGCGCTGGTCCACCCGATCGCCCCGATCCAGGTGCAGCACCATGCGCAGGTAGGACTGCGGGTCACCGAGGCCATAGATGGCGGAGACGGAGGCGACGATGATGGTGTCCCGGCGCTCCAGCAACGCCTTGGTGGCCGACAGCCGCATCTGCTCGATGTGGGCGTTCACCGAAGCATCCTTCTCGATGTAGGTGTCTGAGGACGGGACGTAGGCTTCCGGCTGGTAGTAATCGTAGTAGGAGACGAAGTACTCCACGGAGTTGTGTGGGAAGAACGCCTTGAACTCACCGTAGAGCTGGGCCGCCAGGGTCTTGTTCGGCGCCAGCACCAGGGTCGGCCGCTGCACGGCCTCGATGACGTTGGCGACGGCGAAGGTCTTGCCCGAGCCCGTCACCCCCAGCAGGGTTTGATGGGACAGGCCGGCCTGGAGCCCGTCGATCAGGCTCGCAATGGCCTGAGGCTGATCGCCAGCCGGCCGGTAGCTGGCGACGACCTTGAACTCGGAGCGCGATTTGACCATGGCGGCAGTCTACCCGACGCCCGGCGGGCGGTCAGGCATCCGGCACGGAGCGGAGGCGATCAGGCGGCCCGGTGGTCGCCGTCGGCCGCCTTCCGGGCGACGCCCCAGGAGACCGACTGCTCGAGGTCGAACACCCCGTTGATGATCAGATCGAACAGTTCGCAGGCGAGGCCGTAGCGGTAATGGGGCGAGTAAGCCACCACGTCGAAATAGAACTCCCGCATCAACGGCCCCGTCGGCCGCCGTCCTCCGAGAAAAGTGGTCCACATCTGGAGAAGAGCCACCTGCTCTTCGCGGTTCATATCACCCCCCAAGGGTCTACGGCGACTCTATCACAGCCTCCGGCAATCCTTGATGACCATTGCCCGCGGGCTCAGGACGCCGCTTCTTCGCCCTCCTCCGGAGACTCGGCAGCGGCCTCCGCCTCGGCGGTTTCAGCCTGCTGCGCCTCGCCCTCCTCAGCGGCGGCGGCCTCCGGCTCCGCCGCTTCCGGAGTTTTCGGGGTGGGCGCTTCGATCAGCTTGTGGCTCAGCAGGATGGTGACCTTGTCGTCGCCCCGCACCCACTGGCGCTGCCTGTTACGGATGGCGTAGCGCTGGTTGCGCTTCTTGTAGATGGTGTACTCGTCAGTTCGTGCGACCACTTCCATGACTTTCTCCGGATGGGTTTGACAGAAGCGCGGCACTGTACCCGATCCGCCGTGCGAGCGGGAGTGGGCCCGCCGCCCGGGCGAATATCGATATGCCCAGGCGGCACTCCATAACTTCAGGCATTTCAGTACAATGCGACGCTCCTATAGCCGCGAGCAGCCCCCGCCCGAGCATGGCCGATCATCGAGATTCCAGCCGCATCAGCTACGTGGTCCGCTTCGCCGGAGATTCCGGCGACGGCATTCAGCTGCAGGGCCAGCAGTTCACGGTGGCCTCCGCGCTCGGGGGCAACGACCTCGCCACCCTGCCGGACTTTCCCGCCGAGATCCGCGCGCCGGCGGGCACCCGCTACGGCGTCTCCGCGTTTCAGATCCAGTTCGGCGGCGAGCGCATCACCACGCCAGGCGATGCGCCCGACGTGCTCATCGCCTTCAATCCCGCAGCCCTGGTCGTCAACCTGCCGCACCTGTCGCCCGGCGCGATGATTCTGGTGGACGAGCAGGCCTTCACCGAGCAGCGCCTGAAGCGTGCCGACCTGTCCTCCAACCCGCTGGAGGACGGCAGCCTCGAGGACTTCGAGGTAGTTCGGGTGGACATCTCCCGGCTGACCCAGGAGGCGGTCAAGCCGTTCGGCCTGGGGACCAAGGATTCCCTGCGCTGCAAGAACTTCTGGGCGCTCGGGCTCATGCTGTGGATGTTCGACCAGCCCCGGGAGCCGTCAGTGGCCTGGATCGAGCGCAGATTCGGCGCTGACGAATCGCTGCGCGACGCCAACCTGGCGGCCCTGAACGCCGGTCATGTCTATGGCGAGACCGCCGAGCTTTCGCATGTGCTGACCCAGCACCCCACCCCGGCCGCGCCCCTGGCCTCCGCCGAGTACCGGACCGTGACCGGGGCCGAGGGTCTGGCCCTGGGTCTGCTGGCGGCCGGTGAGCTGGCCGACACGGAGCTGATGTTCTGCTCCTATCCCATCACGCCGGCGTCGTCGCTACTCCATCAGCTGGCCACCCTGGAGGACGCCGGCGTCGCGACCTTCCAGGCCGAGGACGAGATCGCCGCCGTCTGTGCGGCCATCGGCGCGTCCTACGCCGGCAAGCTCGGCGTGACCTCCAGCTCCGGTCCGGGGGTGGCGCTAAAGACCGAAGCGATCGGCCTCGCGGTCGCGACCGAGCTGCCGCTGATCATCGTCAACTCCCAGCGCGCGGGTCCGTCCACGGGCATGCCGACAAAACCCGAGCAATCAGACCTGGACCAGGCCGTGTACGGGCGCATTGCGGACACCCCGGTACCGGTGCTCGCCGCGCGCTCGCCCGGCGACTGCTTCGAGACCGCCATTGCTGCGGTCCGCATCGCCCTGCGCCACATGACCCCCGTGTTTCTGCTCACCGACGGATACATTGCCAACGCGTCGGAGCTCTGGCCGATACCGGACCTGGACGGCTATGCCAGCATCGACAACACCAGACCAGACGCAGCGACCGGCGGCGATGTCGCTGCCCGCAGCGTGTTCCGCCGCGATCCGGCGACCCAGGGTCGGGTCTGGGCTGTGCCCGGCGACCGGCGGTTCGTGCACCGGGTCGGCGGGATCGAGAAGGACATCGAAACCGGCAACATCTCCTACGACCCGGCCAACCATCAGGCCATGACCCACATGCGGACGGACAAGCTCGCGAAGGTGGCCGACTTCCTCCCGGATCAGGCCCTCGAGCAGGGCAAGCCCGGCGGCCTGGCGGTGGTAGCCTGGGGCTCCACCTACGGGACCATCTACAAAGCCGTGGGCGACAGCATCCGATCCGGGCTGCGGGTTGCCCAGATCCACCTGCGTTACCTGAACCCGCTGCCGAAGAATCTGGCGCAGCTGCTCGGCGGCTTCGACGAGATCCTGGTCCCCGAGCTCAACACCGGCCAGCTCGCCACGCTGCTCCGAGACCGGCTCGGCGTGCGGGTCCACCAGCTCAACCAGGTGAGCGGCCAGCCGTTTGCGGTGGCCGACGTGCGACGCGCCATTCAGGAACATGCCGGGCCGCGGATGCGGGAGGTGCGGCCATGACCACAGAGCTCACTTTCAAGGACTTCGCCACCGATCAGGAAGTCCGCTGGTGCCCGGGCTGCGGCGACTACTCCATTCTCAAAGCCGTGCATCGCGCCCTGGCCGACGCTCAGGCCGACCCGGCGAAAACCGTATTCGTGTCCGGCATCGGCTGCTCGTCGCGGCTGCCCTACTACGTGGAAACCTACGGGTTCCACACCATCCACGGCCGGGCACCCGCCATCGCCACCGGGGTGAAGCTGGCGAACCCGGAGCTCGACGTCTGGGTGATCACCGGAGACGGCGACGGGTTGTCCATCGGCGGCAACCACCTGCTGCACGCCCTGCGCCGCAACGTCGACCTGAACATCCTGCTGTTCAACAACGAGATCTACGGGCTCACCAAGGGTCAGTACTCGCCGACCTCGCGGCTCGGCACCACCAGCCCGTCGAGCCCGGAAGGGTCCTTCGACGAGCCGATCTCTCCCGGGCTGTTCGCGCTGGGTGCCCGCGCAACCTTCATCGCCCGGGCCGTCGACATCGACCAGAAAGGGCTGCCCGGCCTCCTCAACGAGGCGCGCGAGCACCGGGGTGCCGCCTTCGTGGAGATCCTGCAGAACTGCATCGTCTACAACAAGGACGTCTTCGACGACGTAGTCGCGAAGAAGACGGCGGCGGACACCCAAGTCCACGTGAACCATGGCGAGCCGCTGATCTTCGGCAGAAACCGGGATCGCGGCCTGCGCCTCGACCCGAAGACGCTCACCCTGCAGGCTGTGACCCTCGGCGCGGACGGCATGACGGAAGCCGACCTGCTGGTGCACGACGAGAGCAACCCCGTGCTGGCTCAGCTGCTGCTGAACATGGCGCCACCGCTGCCCACGGCCATGGGCGTGATCCACCGGCGTCAGGCACCGTCATTCGACGCCACGTTCGCGACCCGCAAACCGCGCGAGCGACGGGTGCGGGTGAAAGAGCTGCTGCACCGCGGCAACGTCCTCGACCGCCGCTGACCCGATGCGCCTGATCCTGCTGTTCCTGCTGCTGTTCTCCCAGGCGGCTCGCGCCGCCGAGTTCGACATCCTGATCTACGGGGGCACCGTCTACGACGGCAGCGGCGAGCCCGGCCGCCGCGCCGACCTGGCCATTCGCGGCGACCGGATCGTCGGTCTAGGAGAATTCGATCCCGCGGACGCAGACCTGGCCTTCGACGCCGGCGGCCTCGCCGTCAGCCCGGGCTTCATCAACATGCTGAGCTGGGCGTCCGACTCGCTGATCGCCGACGGCCGCAGCCAGAGCGACATCCGCCAGGGGGTGACCCTCGAGGTATTCGGCGAAGGCATCTCCTACGGCCCGCTCAACGAGACCATGAAGGCGGTCCTGAAGTCCCGCCAGGTGGACATCCGCTACGACATCGAGTGGTCGACCCTCGGCGAGTACCTGGAGTTTCTCGCCGGCAAAGGGGTTTCCACGAACGTCGCGTCCTTCGTCGGCGCCACCACCCTGCGCATTCACGAGATCGGTTTCGAAGATCGGGCGCCGACGCCGGAGGAACTGGTTCGGATGCAGGAGCTGGTGCGCCAGGCCATGCGCGAGGGCGCGCTCGGCGTCGGCTCATCGCTGATCTACGCCCCGGCGTTCTATGCCGGCACCGACGAGCTCATCGCCCTGAACCGGGCGGCCGCGGAGTTCGGCGGCATGTACATTTCCCACATGCGCAGCGAGGGCAACCGGTTGCTCGAGTCAATCGACGAGCTGATCCACATCGCCGAGACCGCCGGTGTGCCGGCGGAGATCTATCACCTGAAGATGGCCGGCCGCGACAACTGGAACAAGTTCGAAGAGGCGGTCGCCCGGATCGAGGCCGCGCGCGCCCGGGGCGTGCGGATCACGGCGAACATGTACACCTACACCGCCGGCTCTACCGGCCTCGATGCCGCTATGCCCCCGGACGTCCAGGCGGGCGGGTTCGAAGCCTGGGCCGCGCGGCTCAGGGATCCGGACACCCGCGCCCGGGTCGCGCAGGCCATGCGCACCCCCACCGACGCCTGGGAAAACCTGCTCCTAGCCGCCGGCCCGGACAACGTGCTGCTGGTCGGCTTCCGCAACCCCGAGCTGCGCCGGTACATCGGCAGGACCCTGGCGGAGGTTGCCGCGGAACGGGGCACATCGGTGGAAGCTACGGCCATGGATCTGGTGGTCGAAGACGGCAGCCGGGTGCAGGCGGTGTACTTCCTGATGTCCGAAGAAAACGTCCGCCGACAGGTGGCGCTGCCGTGGATGAGCTTCGGCTCGGACGCCGCCTCCATGGCGGCCGAAGGCGTGTTCCTCAATCAGAGCACCCACCCGCGCGCCTACGGCAACTTCGCCCGGCTGCTCGGCCGCTACGTGCGCGAGGCGCGCGCCGTGCCGCTTGCCCGGGCCATTCACCAGCTGAGCCAGCTGCCGGCCAGCAACCTGCGGCTGCGCGATCGCGGCACCCTGGCGCCCGGATTCTTCGCGGACGTGGTGGTGTTCGATCCTGCGAGCATCACCGATCACGCCAGCTACGACGCCCCTCACCGCTACGCCACCGGCGTCCGTCACGTGCTGGTGAACGGCGTTCCGGTGCTGCGGGATGGCAGCCACACCGGCGCCACCCCCGGCCGGGTGGTTCGCGGTCCGGGCTGGGCAGGCTGGGAGGACCGGTAACGCGGGACGCCGGTTGCTTCAAGAGCGCGGCGGCAGGCAGAACGGACTCAGGAGAACAGCCGGTTGCGCCTGGCATACTGCCAGGTCAGAAATCCGAGCAGCAGCACCAGCGCCAGGCAGATCGGCTCGAACGCGCTGCCGAGCAGCTCACGGTACCTCTTTGCCCAGAACAGCGCGAAGAATCCATGAGCGGTGGCGAGGAAGCCGCTCCAGAACAGCAGCCGCTTGGCCCAGGCCTGATCGCGGAAGCCGAACCAGGCGACGTTGCCGAGCAGCACGGCGACCGCGAGCATGCCGGTGGGAATGATGAAGTGACGGCCGATCAGAAAGGTCTGCAGTACCGCCAGCGCAGCTACGCCGGCCGCCGCCGCGAACACCAGCTCGAACGAATACTTCAGGGACAGCTTGTCTCGCACGGCCCGACGTCCGATCGCGGCCGGCAGATCAGGCCGCGTTGGCTGCGCGTTGATCGGCGGCGGGCGCGCGCTCCCGGTCGCTCTTCCGCGCGGGGTTGGTGAACTGCAGCGCGCCGTCTTCCAGCGGCTCGTTGCGAATCATCTTGCGGTCCGCGGCGTAGTTCTGGGTGTTACGCCATGGTCCCCGGTCGCCCTGCCTGGGAAACAGGTGCATGGCGCGCTGCATGTAGCCGGCGGAGAAGTCGTCGATCCACGGCCGGGCCACCATGTCCCGGTCTTCTTCCCGCAGCCGGGGCGTGCACTGACGCATGCCGGTGGCCCGCATGTGATTGAGCAGTCGGCAGACGTACTCGGCGGTGAGGTCCGCGCGCAGCGTCCAGGAAGCGTTGATGTAGCCGAAGGTCTGGACCAGGTTCGGTACGTCCGAGAACATCATGCCTTTGTAGGACCAGGTCTCCGATAGGTCCACGGGAGACCCGTCCACCTCCACCTCGATGCCGCTCAACACCACCAGCTGCAGCCCGGTGGCCGTGACGATGATGTCGGCGTCGAGCCGTTCTCCCGAGGCGAGCTCGAGGCCCGATTCGGTGAACCTGGCGATGTGATCGGTGACCACGTCGGCCTTGCCCGACTTGATCGACTCGAACAGATCGGCGTTGGGAATCAGGCAGAGGCGCTGATCCCACGGGTTGTAGCGGGGCGTGAAGTGCTTCTCCACGTAGTCGTCGCCGAGGTGCTTGCGCACCGCGTCCAGCAGCATCCGCTTGACCTTGCCCGGGCGGGTTCGGGTGCGGTGGTAGAAGAAGCGCTGCAGTCGCACGTTCTTGAACCGGGTGATGGCGTATGCCCAGCGTTCCGGCAGGAACCGGCGCAGCCCGTTGGCGATGGCGTCCTGGTCCGGGCGCGACACCACGTAGGTAGGCGACCGCTGCACCATGGTGACCCGAGCGCCCTGCTCTGCCATAGCCGGCACCAGCGTCATCGCGGTGGCGCCGCTGCCGATGACCACCACCCGCTTGCCCCCGTAGTCCAGATCATCCGGCCAGAACTGCGGGTGCACCACCTGGCCCTTGAAGGCTTCGAGAGTGTCGAAGCCGGGATCGTGCGGCTGCTCGTAGTTGTAGTAGCCGCCGCACATGAACAGGAAGTTGCAGCTGAACTCCACCACCTCGCCCTCGTGCTCGGCGGTCACCGTCCAGCGACCCTGCTCGCTCGACCAGCGCGCTGCCTTGACCAGGTGGCGGAAGCGGATGTGCTGGGTGATGCGGTTCTCCTCGGCGGTCTCGACCACGTACCTGCGGATCGACGGCCCGTCGGCGATCGCCTTGGCCTCCCGCCACGGCTTGAAGATGTATCCGAGGGTGTGCATGTCGCTGTCGGACCGGATGCCCGGATAGCGGAACAGGTCCCAGGTGCCGCCGATGGCATTTCGGCCCTCGAGAATCGTGTACGACCTGCCCGGACACTTTTCCTGCAGGTGGTAGGCGGCGCCGATTCCGGAGAGCCCGGCGCCGACGATAAGGACGTCAGTGTGGTTCACGGATCACTATCCTCTTGATTTCCTGAGCAGGCAAAGCGCCCGATGATCGCACACCCTGGTCACCGTCGCGCGACGCTGGCAGCGTTACCAAATGTGACGCTGTTACCCAAAGTAACTATTTTCCGCCGGATCCTGGCGGAAACGCTGGACAACGGCCCGACTTCGACTAGAATGCACTGACCATTATGGTCTGACCATACCGGTCAGATCAAGTCGGTCGCGGCGCAACAGATCCCGCGCCCTGGAAATCGAGGACCGCACCGTGACACCACGCAAACACGAGGAAATCGCCGACAGCCTGACCCATGACATTCTGGTGGGCCAGTACCGGTGCGGTGAGCGCCTCCCCTCCGAGCGGGATCTGGCGGTGCGCTTCGATGCCAACCGCGGCGCCGTGCGCGAGGCGATGAAGAAGCTCGAACAGCTGGGTCTCGCCAGCATCCAGCCGGGCGGTGCCAGGGTCGCGCCGCTGCAGGAGGCCAGCCTCGACGTGATCGGGCACATGCTGGCGCTCGGCGAGGTTCCGGACGAGGACCTGGTCGATCAGGTTCTGCAGGTGCTCGGCAGTCTCGCCGCCCTCGCCGCCGAGTCAGCCGTCGCGCGGGCCAGCGACGCCGAGCTTGCTGCCATCCGGGCGCGCGTTCGCCCGCTCATGCAGACGCAGACCGATCGTGCCGCTCATGCCGAGGCACGCTTCGCCATGGTGGCGGCGATGATGGAAGCCAGCGGCAACCTGGTGTGCCGCCTCATCGCCCGCAGCCTGCTGCTGCAACTGGCCCCGCGCATGGTGCCGCTGGAGGGCCACGTCGTGGTCGACTTCGACACCCATCGTGATCTTGCCCGCCAGCTCGACGGCGCCCTGGCCGAGCGCGACAGCGCCGCCGTCCGGGCGGCCATCCAGGCCATGGCTCGTCTCAACCGGGATTCCGCGCGGCGCGCCATCGATGCGATCCGCGCCCCCCAAGCCGAGGTGTACCCCCAATGATCCGCAAGTTCGTCGTGCCCGGCATCATTCTCATCGGCTGCGTCTTCGGCGCGGTCACCCTGCTCGCGACCAGCCCGGAGCTGAAGCCGAGCATTCCCCAACCGGTGGCGACCACGGTTCGGGTCCTGGAGGTCGAGCCCCGGTCGGTACAGCTCACCGTGCACTCTCAGGGGACCGTGGTACCCAACACCGAGTCGGAGCTCATTCCCGAGGTGTCCGGCCGGGTCAGCTGGATCTCACCGTCGCTGGTGAATGGCGGCACCTTCGAGCGGGGCGAGACGCTGCTGCGCCTCGAGGATCAGGACTACCGCTCGGCGGTGGCGCGCGCCCGGGCCTCGCTTACCCGCGCCGAGGCCGAGTACGAGCACGCGCGCTTCGAGTTCGAGCGGATCGAAAGTCTCGAAGCGAAGCAGCTCGCCAGCCGCTCCGCCATGGAGAACGCGCTGCGAGCCTACCGCGTTGCCGAAGCCGCGCTGCAGGAGAGCAAGGCCAGCTTCGCCCAGGCAGAGCGCGACCTGAGCCGAACCGAGATCAAGGCGCCTTACACCGGCCTGGTACGCCGGGAATCCGTGGACATCGGCCAGTTCGTGAGCCGCGGCGCCGCCATCGCCACCCTCTACGCCAGCGTCGACGCCGAGGTGCGCCTGCCCATCGCCGACCGCCAGCTGGCGTTCCTCAATCTGCCCGTGGGCCACCGGGGCGAGC
>JBFISC010000053.1:0-16745 GCA_041608775.1 Pseudomonadales bacterium
GGGTTCTGCCGCAACTGCCTGTCGAAGTGGTACGTGGCTGCGGCCGCGGACGCGGGCATCGACGTCGACTACGAGGACGCCCGGGAACGCGTCTACGGCGAGCCCTATGCGGCCTGGAAGGAAAAGCACCAGCGCGCCGCGAGCCCGGAGCAGCTGGCACGATTCCAGACCTCCGAGCGGGGATGAGCGGCTCGCGACCCCGACGGTTGTGGCGGGAATGGCGCGGGTTCGTGCTGTTCGTCGCGGTGATGCTGGTGTTCCGGTCTGCCATCGCCGACTGGAATCAGGTGCCCTCCGGCTCCATGCTGCCGTCGATCCTGGTGGGCGATCGGATCGTCGTCGACAAGCTCGCCTACGACCTGCGACTGCCCTTCACCCACGTGCGCCTGGCCTCCTGGCGCGCGCCCGACCGCGGCGACGTGGTCACGTTCACCTCTCCCGAAGACCAGCGGCTGCTGGTTAAGCGCGTGGTGGCGGTCCCGGGTGACGAGGTCTCGATGCAGCACAACCAGCTCACCGTGAACGGCGTGAGCGCGCGCTACGAGCGCGTGCCCGAAGCCGAGACGCAAGGCCTGGTAAGGCCTGGCTACGCGCTGTTCAAGGAGTCACTGCTCGGCAGCGAGCGGTTCGTGATGCTGCGCGACGAGCGTGGCTCCAGCTTCGCGAGCACGTTCCGCGCCGCTCGGGTTCCCGACGGTTTTTACCTGATGCTGGGGGACAACCGCGACAACAGCCGGGACTCGCGGATGATCGGTCTCGTGCCCCGGGAGAACATCCTCGGTCAGGCGCGCACCGTGGCGTTTTCCCTGGACTACGACAACTACTTCGCGCCACGGATGAACCGGTTTCTCGCCGAGCTGCCCTGACCCCAAGCATCCGTCCGCGCTCCGGCCGCGGCGCGGCTAGCGCCGCAGCAGGTGCTTCAGCACGCGCAGCAGCGCGGCGCCGAAGATCGCCAGGACCACCAGAGCGAGGACCATCAGCAGGCTGGTCAGGGCGAAATCCAGCAGCTCCCGGCGGTCCATGCCCAGCTCAGTGGCGAGCCATGCGAGGGAGGCCACCACCGCCACCGTCCCGAGCACAATGGTGCGGGTCAGGCGGCGCTGGCGAAGGTTGCCGCGGCTCGAATTCATCGGGGCCCTCCGGGTGGTTGCGATACAATCGCGCCGGCCATCACGGGAGCGAGCGTGTCCGGCAAGCCAGAGGATACCGGAGCCGGGGGGCCGCGCCGATTCGACGGTCTCGATCTGCGCGGCCACGATTTCGAGCGCCGCGACCTGGCGGACGCCATATTCGTCGACTGTCGGCTCGCCGGTGCGCGGTTCCGCGGCGCCGATCTCGCGGGCGCGCGCTTCGAGGGCTGCCGGGGCTGGGAACCGGCGTCGCCCGACGGTATCGACTTCGCCTACGCCAACCTCAACGAGGCCAGCTTCCGGCGCTGCGAGCTGTCCATGGCCACGTTTGCCCGCGCCCGGGGGTTCGACCTGCTGCTGGAGGATTGCCAGGCGCAGGGCGCGGACCTTTCCCACCTCGATACCCGGATGCCGGTGGCCACCCGCGACCCGACGGTGGCCTGCACCCTGCGCCAGAGCAACCTCGCCTACGCCGACCTGACCGGTGTAAACCTGACCGGCGCCGACCTTTCCGGCAGCCGCCTGATCGAGGCCGTGCTCGACGACTGCTGCCTGCGCGATGCGGACCTCAGCGGCGCGGAGCTGCACAACGCCAGCGGCCGCCGGCTGGTGATCAGCGGCGCCGACCTGCGCGGCGCTTCGTTCAACTGCCTGGACCCGCGGCAGCTCGACATGAGCGGGGTGCGGATCACGCCGGAGCAGGTGCCCATGCTGCTGGCGCCCCTCGGCGTGATCATCGACACCTGACGCCGGGCCCGGCTACTGGGCTTCCTCGCCCTCGCCTGGCTCCCCTTCGCCGGGCGCCCCCTCGCCGGGCGCCCCCTCGCCGGGCGCCCCCACATTCAGCAGCTCCACGTCGAAGATGAGGGTGGAGTTTGGCGGGATGCTGCCCGCGGCGCGGTCGCCGTAGGCCAGATCCGAGGGTACGAACAACCGGTACTTGGCACCCGGCGACATGAGCTGAAGCCCCTCGGTCCATCCGGGAATGACCCGATCCAGCGGGAAGCTGGCGGGCTCGCCGCGCTCGTAGGAACTGTCGAACACGGTGCCGTCGATGAGTCGGCCCTCGTAATGCGTCGTCACGGTATCGTCCCGGGTCGGCTTGGTACCCTCGCCCTGCTCCAGCACCTCGTACTGCAGGCCGGAATCCAGCGCCGTCACCTGCTCGCGCTTGGCGTTCTCTTCCAGGAAGGCGAGCCCTTCCTCCAGATTCTCCAGCGCCCGGGTGGCCGCCTTGGCCTCACGCGCCTCCATCATCGCGGTAAGCACCCGCTCGGCCTCGTCGTTGCCGACTTTGGCGTTCTCACCGGCGAGCTGGTCGCGCACGCCGCTGACGAAGGCCTCCTGCTCGATGTCATCGGGGAACTGGCGTTGAACGTTCTCCGCGAACCGGTAGCCGAGGCTGTAGCTCGCCTTGGCCGCGTCGTCGGTGAGCGTGGACGATCCGGCGCCGCCCGCCTCCACGGTCGCACCCTCCTGGCCCGAGCCACAGCCGGCGAGCAGCAGCAGCGCCAGGGCACCGATGGCGGCCCCGGCTGCCCGCGGTGCGCCGGCACGGCGGGCGCGACCTGGGAGAGAAATCGTAAACGGCATATATGGCTCCTTGGCTCCGGTTGCCCGCAGGCTGAACACCGGGTTACATTCTGAACACTGTGGCTTGTTGGCCGTTTGGCTAGTCTCGATCGGCGTCGAGCCCGCATGGAACGGTCCGCCGGTGCATCCCGGCACGCTAACGGGCACGACTCGCCCGAGGGAACCTGGACCGGCCGCGGGCATCGAAGAAACTGCCCGCCAGCCTCATTCCGGACAGCGGGCATCTAAACATAAGTCCACCGGACAAGTAAGGACTTCGGCAGGGATCACGGACTGAAACACGGAAACCACGTAGAAGACAGCGCATGCATGTAAATACACGACTTCCGTTCGGCTCCGGAACCCAGGCCAAGGCCCGGCACGGTGGCACCCGCGCCGTCGGGATGCTGGTCGTCGCGCTGCTCGCCGCCGGCGGCATGCTCGCCTGGGCGAAGACCGACACCACGGCGGACCCGGCGCAACAGCTGGCATACTCCACCGCTGATCGCGCCCCCAGCCTGGAACCCCTGGACGTGCACCCCCGGACGCTGCTGACCATTGTCGAGCAGCTCCGCCACAACCATTTTCTTGACAAAAAACTGGACGATAGCCTGTCCAGCGAAATACTTGACAACTATCTTGATATGCTTGACGGCGCCCGAGTCTACTTCACCGCCACGGACGTCGCCGAGCTCGAGAAGTACCGCGCCAAGCTCGACGACGCGCTGATCCGCGGCAATCTGGAGCCTGCGTTCGAGATCTTCAACACCTACCAGCAGCGGCTCACCGAACGCCTGCAGTTCCTGCTCGACCAGATCGACGCCGGCCTCGCGGAGATGGATTTCAGCCTCGACGAGGCCGTGGTCATCGATCGCGAGGCGGCCCCCTGGCCCCGCGACCAGGCCGAGCTGGACGACATCTGGCGCAAGCGCCTGAAGGCCGCAGCGCTCACGATGAAGCTGAACGGCAAGCCGATCGAGGAGATCGAGGAGCTGCTCGGCAAGCGTTACAAGAACCGCTTGAAGCAGGCGGCCCAGACCAAGAGCGAGGACGCGTTCCAGGTCTACGTCAACGCGTTCGCCACCAGCTACGACCCGCACACCCAGTACTTCTCGCCGCGCACCTCGCAGAACTTCAACATCAACATGTCCCTGCAGCTCGAGGGTATCGGCGCCGTGCTGCGCAACGAGGACGAGTACACGTCGGTGGTGGAGCTGGTGCCCGCGGGGCCGGCCGACAAGTCCGGCGTGCTCTCCCCGTCGGACCGCATCGTCAGCGTCGGTCAGGGCGAAGACGGCCCGCTCATCGACGTGGTCGGCTGGCGCCTGGATGATGTCGTGGAGCTGATCCGCGGGCCCAAGGATTCCACCGTGCGCCTCGAGGTGATTCCCCACACCGCGACGGACACCACCACCCGCATCGTCACCATCACCCGCGACGCCGTGCAGCTCGAGGAGCAGGCGGCGCAGAAGAAGCTACTCACCCTGAACCAGGGCGGCGAGGAACATCGCATCGGCATCATCGAGGTGCCCACCTTCTACGCCGACTTCAAAGCCATCCAGCAGGGTGATCCCAACTACAAGAGCACGACCCGGGACGTGCGTCGCCTGATCGACGAGCTCAAGGCCGAGAACATCGACGCGCTGGTCATCGATCTGCGCAACAACGGCGGTGGCTCGCTTCAGGAGGCAGACGCGATGACCGGGCTGTTCATCAAGTCCGGCCCCACCGTGCAGGTCAAGTCCGCCAACCGCCGCCCGAGCATCTATGCCGACAACGACGACAGCGTCGCCTGGGAGGGTCCCATGGCCGTGCTGGTGAACCGGCTCTCGGCGTCCGCCTCCGAGATCTTCGCCGGGGCCATCCAGGACTACGAGCGCGGCCTGATCATCGGCAGCCAGACCTTCGGCAAAGGCACGGTGCAGACGCTGATCCCGCTGAACCGCGGGCAGCTCAAGATCACCGCGGCCAAGTTCTACCGGGTGTCCGGCCAGAGCACGCAGCACCAGGGGATCATTCCGGACATCGAGTTCCCGGAAATCTACGACGCCGAACGGATCGGCGAGTCCTCCCTGGAAGACGCGATGCCCTGGGACATGATCTCGCCGGCCGTCTACCCGCGCGGCGACGACATCCACCCGCTGCTGGCGGAGCTCAACGCCCGACACCAGCAGCGCGTGGCCGACGACCCGGACTTCAACTACATGCGCGCGCTGGCCTTGAAGACCCGGGAGGACGCGAAGCAGACCCACCTGTCGCTGAACGAGCAGGTGCGCAGCGCCGAGCAGAAGCGCGACGAAGCGTGGCGCCTCGACCTCGAGAACGCGCTGCGCGCCGCCAAGGGCAAGGAGCCGCTGGCCAGCCTCGAGGACCTCGAAGCGGCCGCAGCGGCCCGGGATGACGAGGACGAAGATCCCAGCGAGGACGCCATGCTGCGGGAGTCCGGCAACATCCTGGTGGACTACATGGTGCTGACCCGGCAGGTGGCGCTGGCCGAGCATCGTGCCGACTCCGGAGAGTTCGCGCTGCAGTAGCCGGGGACCATGTCCGCCGAGCTGATCGTCGACTCGATCGCCCGCTGGGGCGGCCCGCCCCTCGCCGTCATCCTGATCACCGTGCTGGTGATCTGGCTGTCCAGGCGGGCGATCCCGAACACTTCCAGCACCCGGATATTCCGCCAGCTCGTCGTGGTCGCCCTGATCCTGGGTGCCAATGCCGTGCTCGTGCTGGTGCTCCCGATCGGCGCCGAGCTGCGCGGTCAGCTGCTGTCGCTGTTCGGCCTGGTACTCACCGCCATCATCGCGCTCTCGTCCACCACCCTGGTGGGAAACGCCATGGCCGGCGTGATGCTGCGGGCCGTGGGCGGCTTTCACCCGGGCGATTTCATCTCCGTGGAGGAGAACTTCGGCCGCGTCACCGAGCTGGGTCTGCTGCACACCGAGGTCCAGAGCGAGGACCGCGACCTGTTGACCCTGCCGAATCTGTACCTGATCTCCCACCCGGTGAAGGTCGTCAGCGCCACCGGGACCCTGATCTCCGCCGACGTTTCCCTGGGCTACGATGCGCCCCGACGCACCGTGGAGAAGGCGCTGATGACCGCAGCGGAAGCTGCCGGGCTCGCGGAGCCGTTCGTGCAGATCAAGGGCCTGCTCGACCACGCCGTCGCCTATCGGGTGTCCGGGTTCCTGGAGGAGGTCCGCGGACTGGTGAGCAAGCGCACGGAGCTGAACGCCTCGGTGCTGGACGGCCTGCACTCGGCGGGCCTGGAAATCGTCTCCCCGAGCTTCGTCAATCAGCGCCGCATCGCCGCCGACGCCCGCGTGATGCCGACGCCGGCCCCGGAGCTCGAGCCGGAGGCCGATGCCGGCGCCAGCGGCGCCCAGCCCGAGCAGATGATGTTCGACAAGGCCGAAGTCGCCGGCCGCCTGACCCGCCTGCAGGCCCAGCGCGAAGAGGTCGCGGAGCAGATCAGGGCGCTGGAGCAGGACAAGTCGAAGGACCCGGCCGCCGAGTCGGAGATCGCCTGGCGGCGGCGCCAGCTGGAAACCCTCGACGAGGTCATCGCCGCCTTCGAGGCAGGCTGATACCCCCGTGCCTGCCTACACGGGGCGCCGCTCGCGCCCGGCCCTGCGGCGCCTCAGGTCTTCGCCCTGTCGCGCCAGTGCCGCGCGGTTCTCCGGCGTCACTGCCATGTAGCGGGCACGCCAGGCATCGTCCCCCCAGCGCTCGGTGGAGACGACCGTGGTGCCGGGCCCGCTTGCGGTCTCGAAGAGCCCGATGCCCTCGGCGACGATGCGTCGCTGCATGGCGGCGTCCCAGGGCTTGCCGCAGGGGTTTCCGAGGGGAAAGTCGACGAACAGGAAGCGCGGCACCCCGCAGTGCTCGACGATGTCCCGGGCGGAGCCGATGATCACCGTCGGCATCCCGTTGGCTTCCAGATGGCGGGCAACCAGACTCACGGTCTGGTGGCAGACGGGTCACAACGGAACCAGCAGGGCAATATCGGCACCGTCCTCGCGCAGTCGCCGCAGGATCTCCGGCGCATCGTGTTCCTCCGTGGCGCGCTGACTGTACTCTGTCGGCGCGCAGTGAAAGCGCGCCGTCAGCGCCCCGAGCCGCCCGGCGGCCACCAGCCCGGCCAGCGGCGCGAACGGGCAGAAGCTGTTCACATCGTCCGTGTGGGTCGCCTGCTTGTCCCAGGAAAGGTCGTCCGTGTACAGCCGCGCCGGCGGCTCCGCCATGGGCCCGGAATCCACCGCCCGCGGCTGCAGATCGGCCCGCGGCGCCCGGCTCGCCGTCGTGACCAGGCCGAGGGTGCAGGCGCTCGGCGGCCTGGATAGCCTGGCGAACGGAATCTCCTCGTGGCGGGCCCACCGATAGGCGCGCTCGAAGCCCTGAGCGGCGTAGTAGTCGCGGGTCCGCGCCATGTAGGCCACGGGCCCGGTTGCCGGGGAGGCGGTGGCTGCCATCCTCACGCTCCTGTGACTCTCGGTGGAATAGTCTGCAGGCTATGATCGCCGCAGCCCGCGGCCATGGGCAAGCCGCCGGGCGCCCGCCCGGGCGAACCGCCGGCGCGACTTTAATTCGCCCCGGATGCCCCCAGATAAACCCAGTCGACCGCAACCCTACAGGCCCGGACCGCGACCGTATGGATATCGATCAGCAGGGAGAAATCGTTCACGACGGCGACGAAGACCGGCAGATCCTGCTGCCGAGCGAGGTTCTGCCGAGCCACATCTACGTGCTGCCCCAGCAACACCGGCCGTTCTTCCCCGGCCAGGCGATTCCGCTGGTGATGAACGCCGAGGTCTGGCTGCCGACGCTCAAAGCCATTCAGCATCGCAAGCAGCAGGTCGTGGGCCTGATCGCCACGCGCCACGACGTCGACGGCATTCCCGGTCCGGGTGATCTCCACGACATGGGCACGGTGTGCCGAATTCACCGCATCCACAAGGAGGACGACCAGCTCCAGGTGCTGCTCGAGGGCCTGCAGCGGTTCCGGGTGCGCCAGTGGATCCAGCGCGAACCGCCGCTGCTGGCCAACGTGCAGTACTTTCCTCAGCGCGGCGAGACCCGGTCCGAGGAGCAGAAGGCCTACGCGGTCGCCATCATCAACACCATCAAGGAGCTGATCCCCCTGAATCCGCTCTACGGCGAAGAGCTCAAGGTGTTTCTCGCCCGCTCCAACCCGAACGAGCCATCCGTGCTCGCCGACTTCGCCGCCAGCCTCACCACCGCCAGCAAAGCGGACCTGCAGGAGGTGCTGGAGACCATCACCGTGCAGCGGCGGCTGGAGAAGGTGGTCGAGCTGCTGCACCGCGAGCTGGAAATCGCCAAGGTCCAGATGGACATCCGCAAACAGGTGGAGGCGGAGATCCAGGGCCGTCAGCGGGAAACGTTCCTGCGCCAGCAGCTCAAGTTCATCCAGCAGGAGCTGGGGCTGTCGAAGGACGACAAGACCGCCGAGATCGAGGAGTTCCGCAAACGCCTGGAAGCGCTGACGGTGCCCGAGGGGGCGCAGAAGAAGATCGACGAAGAGCTGCACAAGCTGTCGCTGCTGGAGGTGGGCTCACCGGAGTATGCGGTCACCCGCAACTACCTGGACTGGATCACGAGCATTCCCTGGGGTCGCTACAGCGAGGACGCCCGGGACCTGGATGCAGCCGCGCAGGTGCTCGACTCTCACCACGAGGGCCTGGAGGACGTCAAGGACCGGATCCTCGAGTTTCTGGCCCTTGGCATCATGAAAGGCGACGTGGCCGGCTCCATCATCTGTCTGGTCGGTCCGCCGGGAGTGGGCAAGACCTCCCTGGGTCGTTCCATCGCGGAAGCCCTGAACCGCCGCTTCTACCGCTTCTCCCTGGGCGGCATGCGCGACGAAGCCGAGATCAAAGGCCACCGTCGAACTTACATAGGCGCCATGCCCGGCAAGCTGGTGCAGGCGCTCAAGGACTGCGAGTCCGCGAATCCCGTGATCATGCTAGACGAGATCGACAAGGTCGGCGCCTCCTACCAGGGCGATCCCGCGTCGGCGCTGCTCGAGGTGCTGGACCCCGAGCAGAACGGCAGCTTCCACGACCACTACCTGGACGTGGACCTGGATCTGTCCAAGGTGCTGTTCGTGTGCACGGCGAACCAGCTCGACACCATCCCCGGCCCGCTCCTCGACCGCATGGAAGTCATCCACCTGTCCGGGTACCTGGACAAGGAGAAGCTTGCCATCGCCAGGAAACACCTGCTGCCGCGTCAGCTGGCCAGGGCGGGGCTGCGACGGCGCGGCGACGTGAAGGTGGAAGCCCCGGCGCTGAAGAAGATCGTCGAGCAGTACTCGCGCGAGGCCGGCGTGCGACGCCTGGAGAAATCTCTGGCCCAGCTGGTCCGCAAGGCGGTGGTGAAGCTGCTGCGCAACGCCGAGCGCCCGGTCGTGGTGCGCGCCGGCGACGTCGAAGGCATGCTCGGCAAGCCGCTCTACGAGAAGGAAGCGCTGCAGCGCGGGGTCGGCATCGTCACCGGGCTGGCATGGACACCGCTGGGCGGGGCCACCCTGCCGGTGGAAGCGACCCTGGTGCACCGCAAGCAGTCCGGTCTCAAGCTCACCGGCCAGCTCGGCAACGTGATGCAGGAATCCGCCAACATCGCCTACAGCTACGTGCGCGGCAACGCGGCCCGCTTCGGCGTGGAGGACGGCTACTTCGACGAGGCCTTTCTGCACCTCCACGTGCCTGCCGGAGCGACCCCCAAGGACGGTCCCAGCGCCGGCGTGACCATGGGTGCGGCGCTGGTGTCCCGTGCTACCGGCAAGCCGCCGAAGGCCGGCTTCGCCATGACCGGCGAGCTGACCCTGACCGGGCGGGTCTATCCCGTTGGCGGCATCCGGGAGAAGCTGCTGGCCGCCAAGCGGCAGAGGATCCGCCGAGTGATCCTGCCGGACGCCAACCGGCGCGACTGGGAGGAAGTCCCCGATCACATTCGCAAGGGAATCCAAGTACACTTCGTCGAGAAATTCGACGATGTCGTCGAGCTGATTTTCTGACACGCTGACGTGACAGACTGAGGCGCCCGGTCGGCGCCGGACAACGAGTTTGCAACGCGCCATGACCGAACTCAGCACCGTCGGCGGCGCGCCCGACGGGCACGCCATCGCCGTGATGGTGATGACCGTGGCCGCGCTGTACCTGTTCACCCGGGATCGGATCCCGCTGGAAATCACCAGCCTCGGGCTGCTGGCCGCGCTCGCCCTGGGCTTCGCGCTGTTTCCGTATCCTGGGCTCGAGCCCGCCGAGCTGTTTGCCGGCTTCGGTCACGAGGCGCTGATCGCGGTGTGCGGCCTGCTGATCCTCGGCCAGGGCCTGGTGCGAACCGGCGCCCTCGAGCCCGTGGGGCGGTTCCTCGCCAGGATCTGGGCGAAGGCACCATTCCTGTCGTTCCTGGCGACCCTGGTGGTGGGCGCGCTGCTGTCTGCGTTCGTCAACAACACGCCCATCGTGGTGCTGCTGCTGCCGATCCTGGTGAGCATGTGCCTGCGCACCAACACCTCCGCCTCTGGCGTGCTCATGCCCATGGGCTTTGCGACCCTGGTGGGCGGCATGGCCACTACCATCGGCACCTCTACCAACCTGCTGGTGGTGGGCGTTGCCAGCGACCTCGGCATGGAGCGCTTCGGCATGTTCGATTTCGCCCTGCCCGCCGCCATCGCCGGAGGCATCGCCGTGGTCTATCTGTGGCTGATCGCGCCGCGGCTGCTGCCGAAGAACCGGATCGAGCTGGAAAACCCGTCGCCGCGGCTGTTCGAGGCGCGCCTGCACATCGACGAGCATTCCGCGGTGGTGGACAAGACCCTGGCGGACGCCAAGGCCAAGACCAGCGGCGAGATGAACGTACTGCGGATCCGGCGCGGCGAGACCTATCTGGTGCCTCTGCCGGACGTGACCCTGAAGGCGGGCGACCGGCTGCGGGTGCGCGGCACCCCGCAGCAGCTCAAGTCGTTCGAGGAGACCCTGAAGGCCAAGCTCTTCTCAGGCGATCAGCGGGTGGACGCTGAGCACCCGCTGCGGGCGGAGGATCAGATCCTCGCCGAGATCGCCGTGGTGCAGGGCTCGAGCCTCGACCGCACGAACCTGCGTTTCGCCCGCTTTCTCGACCGCTACCAGCTGGCAGTGCTCGCTCTGCACCGCGCCGGCCGCGACATCTGGCGGGCGACGGAGGACATCCAGGACGTGATCCTGCGCCAGGGCGACATCCTGCTGGTGCAGGGCCCGCGGGAACAGATCGGCGTGCTCAAGCAGACCACCGAGTTCATGGTGCTCGACGCCACCGTGTCACTGCCTACCACCAGCAAGGCGCCGCTGGCGCTGCTGATTCTCGGCAGCGTGATCATTCTCGCCGCATCCGGGGTGCTGCCCATCGTCGTCAGCGCCACGGCGGGGGCGGTGCTGCTGGTGCTCACTCGCTGCGTCGACATGGGCACCGCGCTGCGTGCCGTCAGCCCATCGGTGTTCTTCGTGGTGGCGGCGAGCCTGGCGCTCGGTCAGGCGCTGATCGCTACCGAAGCCACCGACTTCATTACCAGGATGTTTCTCTCCGTGACCCTGGACGCGGGGCCGACGGTGATCCTCTCCGGGTTGATGCTGCTGCTCGCCCTGCTGACCAACGTCGTCTCGAACAACGCCGCGGCGGTCATCGGCACCCCCATCGCCATCAGCATCGCGCAACAGCTCGGCGCACCGCCCGAGCCATTCGTGCTGGCGGTGCTGTTCGGTGCCAACATGAGCTACGCCACGCCGATGGCCTACCAGACTAATCTGCTGGTCATGAGCGCGGGCAACTATTCCTTCAGCGACTTCCTGAAGGTCGGCGTGCCCCTGACGCTGCTGATGTGGCTTACGCTGACCTGGGTGCTGAGCGCGCTGTATCTCTAGGCCGGGCCTGAGATTGCGCATCCGCGCCGTGAGTCGAACGGGGTTGGCGTCTAGACCTGGCGGCCTGATTGCGACGCTCCAGGGCAATCAGCCTGGATTCACTACGGTTAATCACGTTGTCCTCGGCAGAACTTCTATCGAACCAGCCGGTGCGCTTTGCAGCCCCCGGCGGGCGCGAATTATAGGGAAGTGTGATTACACCTCAAGAGGAAAGTTCAAAACCGAGGCTCGGTTAACAATTCGAAACACGCCGTAACGCGCTCAGCTCTCCTTAGCGAGCCGGCGGACGATGTCGAAGAGGTCGTCCACCACCGTGTGACCCAGCTCCAGCAGCGCGGCGGAGGGCGGCACCAGATCCGGCACCTGGAAGACGCGAAGTCCGGCGGCATGAGCAGAGCGCACCCCGTTCTCCGAGTCCTCCAGCGCCCAGGTCTCGGGAGGCAGGACGCCAAGTCCGGCGACGGCCGCCAGGTAGGGATCGGGATGCGGCTTGCCCCGCGGGGTCTCGCCGCCGCAGATGAGACAGGAGAAATGGGTCAGGATTCCGGTCCGGGATAGCTTCGCGGTCGCCAGCGCGCGGCGGGTCGAGGTGGCGAGACCGCAGGGGATCCCGACCGCTTCCAGGGTCTCGAGCAGGTGCCTGGCCCCCGGCTTCAGGCTGAGCTCGCCGGCATCGATCAGGGCCTGGTAGTGCCGCGCCCAGGTTCGATCCAGTTCTGCGTAGGCCGCCGCCGATCCCACGGCGTCCGACAGCAGCGCCCGGGTCGCCTCCCAGCTGGTACCGATGCAGCGCTCGTAGAGGTCTGGCGCCACCTCGGCCCCGACCCCGGCACAGGCCTCCTCGAAAGCGCGACGGGCCAGCCGCTCGGAATCCAGCAGCAGCCCGTCCATGTCGAAGACGACGCCGGCCGGTCCGGCGTGCCGCGCCACCGCCGCTAGGCGGCCTCCACCAGGTTGTTCAGCACGTACTGGAGAATGCCGCCGCTCTTGAAGTAGGCGATCTCGTTGTCGGTGTCGAGACGGCTGGCGACGGTGATCTCCCGGGACTTGCCGTCGGCGCCCTTGATCACCAGCACCATGTCCTGGCGGGCCTTGATCCCCGACGCGCCTTTCGGCAGACGGATGTCCACGATCTCGTCGCCGCCGAGGCCGAGCGACTTGCGGCTGTCACCTTCCTTGAACTGCAGCGGCAGCACGCCCATGCCGATCAGATTGGAGCGGTGTATGCGCTCGAAGCTCTCCGCGACCACCGCCTTCACCCCGAGCAGCCGCGTGCCCTTCGCGGCCCAGTCGCGGCTCGAGCCGGTGCCGTACTCCTTACCCGCGAATATCACCAGCGGCGTGCCTTCTCCTTGGTAACGCACGGCGGCGTCGTAGATCGAGAGCTGGTCTCCCGACGGCACGTGCTTGGTGTAGCCGCCTTCCACGCCGGGCACCATCTCATTCTTGATGCGGATGTTGGCGAACGTCCCGCGCATCATCACCTCGTGATTGCCGCGGCGCGAGCCGTAGGAGTTGAAGTCGGCCACGTCCACGCCGTGCTGCTGCAGGTACTGGCCCGCCGGGCTGTCCGGCTGGATGGCGCCGGCCGGCGAGATGTGGTCGGTGGTCACGGAGTCGCCGAGCAGCGCGAGAATCCGCGCGCCGGCGACCTCCGCTTCCTGATCCAGGTCACCACCGACGGAGAAGAACGGCGGCTGCTTGATGTAGGTGGACTCTTCCCAGCTGTAGGTGCCGGAATCCGTGACGTCGATGTTGCGCCACGCCTCGGGGCCGGTGAACACGTCGGCGTACTGCTCGGCGAACATGCTCGAGGTCACCTTGCCGACGACACTCGCGATCTCGGCATTGCTCGGCCAGATGTCCTTGAGATAGACGTCCTTGCCGTTCCCGTCCTGACCGATGGGATCCTTCGACAGGTCGATGCGGCAGGTGCCGGCAATGGCATAGGCCACGACCAGCGGCGGCGACGCGAGCCAGTTGGTGCGCACTTCCTGATGCACCCGGCCCTCGAAGTTCCGGTTGCCGGAGAGCACCGAGGACACCACCAGATCGCCGCTGTTGATCGCCGCCGAGATCGGTTCCGGCAAGGGGCCCGAGTTGCCGATGCAGGTGGTGCAGCCGTAGCCCACCAGGTTGAAGCCCAGCGCGTCGAGGTCGTCCTGCAGCTCGGCCTTGTTCAGATACTCGGTAACCACTTTGGAGCCCGGAGCCAGCGAGGTCTTCACCCACGGCTTCACCTTCAGCCCGCGGGCCAGCGCGTTTCGGGCGACCAGGCCGGCGCCCAGCATCACCGCCGGATTGGACGTGTTGGTGCAGGAAGTGATCGCGGCAATCACGACGTCGCCGTGGCCGAGGTCGTAGTCGGCGCCGGGGACCGGCACCCGCAGGTCTCTGGTGTCCGCCCGGCCCTGGGTTTTCAGCGCCTCGTCGAAGGCTTTCGCCATGTCGCTCATGGCGACCCGGTCCTGGGGCCGCTTCGGGCCGGCCAGGCTCGGAACCACGTCGCCGAGGTCCAGCGCCAGGGTGTCCGTGTACACCGGATCCGGCGCGCCGCTCTCGCGCCACATCATGTTTTCCCTGGCATAGGCTTCCACCAGATCAACCACTTCCTTCGGCCGATCGGAAAGCTTCAGGTAGGCGATGGTCTCCTGGTCGATGGGGAAGAAGCCACAGGTAGCGCCGTATTCCGGCGCCATGTTGGCAATGGTAGCGCGGTCCGCCAGCGGCAGATCGTCGAGGCCGTCGCCGAAGAACTCCACGAACTTGCCCACCACGCCCTTCCTGCGCAGCATCTCGACCACGGTGAGCACCAGGTCGGTCGCCGTGATGCCTTCCTGCATGCGGCCGGAGAGCTTGAACCCGACCACGTCGGGGATCAGCATGGACACCGGCTGCCCGAGCATGGCAGCTTCCGCCTCGATGCCGCCCACACCCCAGCCGAGCACACCCAGGCCGTTGATCATGGTGGTGTGGCTGTCGGTACCGACCAGGGTATCCGGGTAAGCGACGGTGCGGCCGTTCTCCTCCCGGGTCCACACGGTCTTGGCCAGATACTCCAGGTTGACCTGGTGACAGATGCCGGTGCCGGGCGGCACCACGCGGAAATTGTCGAAGGCCTTCTGTCCCCAGCGCAGGAACCGGTAGCGCTCGTTGTTGCGCTGCATCTCCAGCTCCACGTTCTGTTCGAACGCCTGCGGTGAGCCGAACTTGTCCACCATCACCGAGTGGTCGATGACCAGATCCACCGGCGACAGCGGGTTGATGACCGCCGGATCCTTGCTCGCCTGCACCACGGCGCTGCGCATGGCCGCGAGATCCGCCACCGCCGGCACCCCGGTGAAGTCCTGCATCAGCACGCGGGCCGGCCTGAAGGCAATTTCCTGATCCGGCGGCGCTTTCGTGGCCCAGTTGCCGAGCGCCTGAATGTCGGACTTGGTCACCGTGCTGCCGTCCTCGAAGCGCAGCAGGTTCTCGAGCAGGATCTTCAGCGATACCGGCAACCGATCGACGTCGCCGATGCCGGCTTCCTGAGCGGCTGGCAGGCTGAAGTAATCGTATTTCCTGCCGCCGACGGTGAGCGTCTTGCGGGTCTTGAAGCTGTCTGAGCTCATGGGTCCTCTCTATCTCCGGCGTGCCGATCCCAGGGGACGCTATTGTGCCTGAAAGCTTGCCGCGGCAGAAACGGTGAGGTCGCTACAGGCCCTCGCCGATCTCCCGGGCCGGCGCGGGTTCCTCGTCGTACAGATGGGCCCCGCAGCGCCAGCAGAACGTCGCCTCACGCAGATGCCCTTCCACCGAGCAGCGCGGGCACACCCGCGTGTTCGCGGCACGGCGCGAAGCCTCGGACAACTCCATGGTGACGATGCCGGTCGGGATGGCGATGATGCCGTAGCCCATGATCATGACCACGGTGGCCAGGGTCTGGCCGAGCGTGGTCATCGGCACGAGGTCGCCGTACCCGACGGTGGTCAGAGTGATGACGGCCCAGTAAATGCTCTTCGGGATGCTGGTGAAACCGTTCTCAGGCCCCTCGATGAGGTACATGAACGAGCCGAACACGATCACCATGGCGAACACCGTGGAGATGAACACCGTGATCTTGCGCCGGCTGGCCCGCAGCGCCTGCGCCAGCATCTGGGCCTCGCCCACGTAGCGGACCATGCGCAGGACCCGGAATACCCGCAGCACCCGGAGCACGCGAATCACCAGCAGGTACTGGGTGCCGGCAAAGAGCAGACTCAGATAGGTGGGGAGAATGCCGAGCAGGTCGATGATGCCGTAGAAGCTGCGGGCGTAAAGCGCGGTGTTCTGGATGCACCAGAGCCGCAGCCCGTATTCGATGGTGAAGGCGATGGTGAAGAACCACTCCACCGCGTACAGCCAGGCGCCGTAACGCTCGTGGATCCAGCCGACGGAATCGAGCATCACCGCCAGCACGCTGGCCAGGATGGCGATGATCAGGCCCACGTCGAATGCCTTGCCGGCCGGCGTGTGGGCCTCGAAGATGACGGTGCGAACGCTGTCCCGATCCCAGCTCATGGGCTGAGTGTACTGCGCCGGCGGTGCCGGAAGCAGCCCATGACCATGAATGCACCGCGTTGGAGCCGGGCGAAGCTTGTCGACCCCGCCCGGCCTTACCCGCCGTCCGTCCCTGCAATCAGGAGGCGTTCACCTCGATGCGCCGGGGCTGAGCGTTGTCCTGCTTGGCGATCACCAGGTACAGCACCCCATCGCGAATCCGGGCGTCGATGGTGTCGGCCTTCACATTCTCCGGCAGCCGGAAGCTGCGGGAGAACTTGCCCCAGCGTCGTTCCACCCGATGGCGCTTGCCCTCGCCGCTCTCGCTTTCGGTCTTGCGCTCGCCGGACACGGTGAGCACGCCGTCCTTGACCGAGACGTCCACGTCGTCGGCGGCAACTGCCGGAATCTCCAGGTCGATGCGGTAATCCTTGTCGGTCTCGGTAATGTCCACCGGGGGCAGCCACTCCGACCGGCTCAGGGCTTCACCGGGGGCACCGGCCACCCGGGTGAACAGGTCATCGAACTCCCGCCAGGGGTTCCATTGCACGATACTCATGACTGATAGTCTCCTTGCGCCGCCGAACCATTCGGCATCTGA
>JBFISC010000054.1:0-16618 GCA_041608775.1 Pseudomonadales bacterium
CGGCCCTGAGCCTGGTCCGTATCCGCCGAGCTGCACCAGTCGGTGCGGCTCATCTGGCAGGGATGATGGATGCAGTCGCCGGTGATCAGCGCCTCCTCGCCCCGGGAGCGGATGTGCACGCTGACATGGCCCGGCGTGTGTCCCGGCGTGGGCTCCAGACGCACCTCGTTGCAGACCTGGTGCTCCCAGCCCACCAGATCCACCTGGCCTGCCTCGAACACCGGACGAACGGAATCGTCGAGCACGTTCTCGTTCATGGGATCGTCGTCGTTGGCGTCCCAGTGCCGCCACTCCTTTTCCGCCAGCAGGTAGCGGGCGTTCGGGAACGTCGGCACCCACTTGCCGTCGACCAGCATGGTGTTCCAGCCGACGTGATCCACGTGCAGGTGGGTGCACAGCACGGTGTCGATCCGCTCGCGGGGATACCCCGCCTGCTCGAGATCCGCCAGAAACGAGGTCTGCAGATTGCTCCAGTTGGGAATGGAGCGCTGCTTGTCGTTGCCGATGCAGGTGTCCACCACGATGCGCCGCTCCCCGGTGTCCACCACGAGCGCATGGACGCTCATCACCAGGTTGCCCTCGTCGTCCATGAAGTGCGGGCGCATCCAGTCCAGGGGGAGGCAGGCCTCCCGCGTGGCATCGGGGAGAATGAAGCGGGTGCCGCCGGCAATCTGCAGCTCCACCACCCGGGTGACGGTCACGTCGCCCACCTGCCATCGATTGGTTGCCCCGCCCATACTCTGCCCCCGGCGCTGATGAAAACCCGATCGAGAATGCCACATTCGCCTTGATGGGTGCAGCCCCCGCCGCTATCGTTCGCGGGTTACACGAGCAAAAACAGGAACTTGCATGGGCATCGCCGACGTAGCCAAGACCATCGTCCAGGTCCCGACCCTGCTCGCGCTGAAAAAGGGCATGACGCCGCGGCCGATGGAGACGCGGGACAGCATCGGCGCCCAGGTGGAGCGAACGGCTGCGGCGTTCGGCGACCGCACCGCGATCATCTTCGAGGGTCAGCAGCACACCTGGAGCGACCTCAACGCGCTGGCGAACCGCTATGCCCACGTCTTCGCCGCCCAGGGCCTGGGCCGCGGCGACACGGTGAGCGTGTTCATGGAGAACCGGGCGGAGTTCCTCGCCACGGTGATCGGGCTGAACAAGCTGGGGGTCACGGCGAGCCTGATCAACACCAACCTGCGCGGCAAGCCCCTGACCCATTGCGTCGGCATCACCGACTCCGCCAAGTGCGTATTCGGCGCCGAGCTGGGCGATGCCATCGCCGAGGTCAAGGACGAGCTGTCGCTGAAGGACGGCGAAGACTATTTCTGGGTCCCGGACCCCACCGGCGAAGCGTCCGAGAGCGTGCCGGCAAACTGGTCTCAGAACCTGGCGGAGCTGGCCGAGCAGTCGGGCGACGCCAACCCGCCGGCTACCGGCGAGGTGGTGCTCGGTGACAACGCGTTGTACATCTTCACCTCCGGCACTACCGGGCTGCCGAAGGCGGCCGTGCTGTCGAACCGGCGCTATCTGGCGAGCGCCATGCTGTCCCACAAGGCGGGGCTCAAGTGCACCCACAAGGATCGCCTGTACATCTGCCTGCCGCTGTACCACGGCACCGGGCTGATGATCGGCGTCGGCGCCGCCATCTCTTCGGGCGCCAGCATGTTCATCCGCCGCAAGTTCTCGGCCAGCAACTTTCTGCCGGAAGTCCGCGAGCATGGCACAACGTGCTTCATCTACATCGGCGAGCTGTGCCGCTACCTCGTCAACACGCCGGCGAAGCCGGACGATCACCGTAACCCGCTGAAGCGGATGATGGGCAACGGGCTGCGTCCCGACGTCTGGCCGGAGTTCAAGCAGCGCTTCGGGGTGAAGCGCATCGCCGAGTTCTACGGCGCGAGCGAGGGCAACGTCGCCTTCGCCAACCTGCTCAACAAGGACTGCACGGTGGGCATGACCTCGGCTCGGCATGCGCTGGTGCGCTACGACGTGGATGCCGACGAGATCGTCCGCGACGAGCACGGCCGCTGCATCGAGGTCGAGCCCGGGGAACCCGGACTGCTGCTCGGCCACATCAATCCGGAAGCGGTGTTCGAGGGCTACACCAGCAAGGAGGCGACGGAAAAGAAGATCGTCCGCGACGCCTTCGAGGACGGCGACGCCTGGTTCAACTCGGGCGACCTCATGCGCCAGGTGGACGTGGGCTTCACCCTCGGCTACCCCCACTACCAGTTCGTCGACCGGGTCGGCGACACCTTCCGCTGGAAGTCGGAGAACGTTTCCACCAACGAGGTGGGCGAGATCATCAACGCGTTCCCCCAGGTGAAGTTCTGCAACGTCTACGGCGTGGCAGTGCCTGGCGCCGACGGTCGTGCCGGCATGGCGGCGCTGACCCTGGAGGACGGCGAGACCGAGCTCGACCTCGCCGCCTTCTCCGAGCACGTCAAGCGGGAGCTGCCGGCCTACGCCAGGCCGTTGTTTCTGCGGGTGGAGCCGGAGATCGCGGTCACCGGCACCTTCAAGATGGTGAAGGGCAAGCTTCGCGAAGAAGCCTACGACCTGGATCGGGTCAGCGACCCCCTGTACGTGATGAAGCCGCGCAGCGACCGCTACGAGCCCCTCGACCGCGAGTTCGCAGCCACGATCGCCCGCGGCGAAGCCGGCTACTGAATCCCGGCCCATCGCCAGGCGAATGCGTCACTACCTGCTCTGGGACCACGACGGTGTCCTGGTCGACACCGAGCCGCTCTACTTCGAGGCAACCCGGCGCTGCATCGCCGCCCTCGGCGTGGACCTGCCCCTGGACGGCTACCTTGCCGACATGGCAGCGGGCCGGACCGCCTGGGACCGGGCCCGGCAACGGGGCGCGTCGGAGGCCGATGTTCGCCACCACCGGGCGCGCCGGGACGCGCTGTACCAGCAGCTGCTCGAAGAGCGGGAGATCGAGATTCCCGGCGTCGAGGCCGTGCTTGCGCGCCTTGCCGGCAACCACGCCATGGCCATCGTCACCACGGCCAAACGCGACGACTTCGAGCTCATCCACCGCGACCGGAGCATCGTCAATCACTTCGACTTCGTCCTGACCAACGGGGACTACGCGCGCTCGAAGCCTGCTCCGGATCCCTACCTGACCGCCCTCGAGCGGTTCGGCGCGCGACCCGACCAGGCGCTGGTGGTGGAGGACTCCGAGCGTGGCCTGCGAGCGGCCGCAGCCGCCGGCATCGACTGCGTGATCGTCGCCAACGAGTTCGTCCGCGGCCAGGACTTCTCCGCCGCGCTGGCACGAATCGACACCCTGGCCGAGCTGCCGGCACTGCTTGCCTCGCTGTGAGCGTTGCCTTCGAGCAGCGCCCCTGCTTCGCTCAGGGCATCGCACCCGGCGTGCTTCACGCCGTCGCGTTGCCCCGGGCCGCCCGGCGCGTCACGCCCGCGACTCGACCCGGAACGACCACCAGCCCGCCTGGCGCGGCGTCCCGAGCCCGCGGCCGGTCTTGCGCGCCCGGGCGTTCCAGGCTTCGTCGAGCACCGCAGGCTCCACGACCCGGGTAAGGCGGACCGGGTACACGCGCTCGCCGATCCGCAGCCGCGCCTCCGGATGGGCCAGCGCCGCCGTCGACCAGGCCTTGCCATCACAGCTGGCGCAGCTGAGGTACAGGTTGCCCCCGGATGCCATGCAGTTGAGGTTGATCGCGTGGGGCCAGACGCCGCCGCGGAACACCTGGATCTGGCACAGGGGCTCGTCGTTGGCAAAGCTCCAGTCCGCGACCGGCACCTCCACGCCCTCGCCGAGCAGCCAGCCCCCGGGCATCCGCTCGCAGGGGCAGTACAGGAAGTAGCCGGCGAAGCCTGCCACGGCTGCGACGACCAGCAGCCCGAGGACCGCGGCCAGCGCGCCGCCCCGGATTCGCAGGGCCTTAGACGACATGTTGGCTCCGTCCAGAGGTGAATGGAGCAACAACGATACCATCGCGCCTGCTTACCCGGGCAGTCAGGCTGGAACCGGCACCAGCCGCACGATCATCGATCCAGCCGCGTGCTCGAGCAGCAGCAGCACCTCGCCGTCGCGATCGAGCTCCACGTCGCGAACGCGGGCCAGGTCCTTCAGCAGGATCTCGCTGTGCACCAGGCGGTCGCCATCCACGACGAAGCGGTAGAGTTCCGTCGCCTTGAGCGAACCGACGATGAGATTTCCCTGCCAGGCCGGAAAGGCATCGCCCTCGTAGATCACGAAGCTCGATACCGCCGGCGACGGGGTCAGATCCACCACCGGCTGCTCGATGTCCTCGAAGTTGAACTCGATGCCCAACTCCTTCCAGTACTCCACCGGCGTGCCATCGTAGTCGACGCCCTTGGAGTACAGGGGCCAGCCGAAGTTGCGACCGGCACGCAGCAGGTTGACCTCGTCACCCCCCCGCGGTCCCATCTCCGTTCCCCAAAGCTCGCGGGTACGCCGGTTGAACTCGAGTCCCTGAGGGCTGCGATGACCGAAGCTCCAGATGCTCGGCATGGCGCCCGGACGATCGACGAAGGGGTTGTCCACGGGAATGCGGCCATCGTCGTGAACCCGATGAATCTTCCCGTAGGGCGTGCTCAGATCCTGAATGCCCACGTAGTTGCCCAGACCCTTGATCCCGACGCTGACGAACACGTAGCCCTCCGGATCGAACGCCAGGCGCCCGCCGGCCCCCAGATCGGGCACGGAGGTGTAGAACTGCTGCGGCACGCTCCAGACCACCTCCTGGTCGACCCATCGGCCGCCGCGGATGCGCCCGCGAACCAGCCTCGACATGGTGGACGGGATGAGATCCTCGCCCTCCGCGCCGCAGGACGCACACAGGTCGGTGTGCACCAGGTAGATCCAGCCGTTGTCCGCGTAGTCGGGGTGCAGGGCGACATCCAGCAGCCAGCCCAGGCCATAGTCGAGCCCCAGCATGGTCACCCCGTACCCGGTCGTCTCCGGGGTGCCGGCAACCGGCTCGGACCGTTCTCCGTCGGGCGAGATGATGAACATGCCCTCGGTCTTCTCGGTGACAAGGGTGCCGCCGTCCGGCAGCGGCGCGATGGAGAACGGCTTCGCGCCGAGCCCGGTGGCAACGGTCTCGATGCGGAACCCGGCGAGCTCCGTGCGGATGGGATCCACCGGGATGGTCAGCGCCTGGTCGGTCTTGAAGTCGCTGAACCGCCGGTTCACCCGCCGTTCCGCCACCAGAATCGCCAGGCTGCGGATTTCGCCCTCGTCGAGTACGCCCGACCAGCCGGGCATGCCGCGCTCCGGGTAGCCCGAAGCGATGCTGCTGACAAGCTCCGCCACGCTGTCGCCATGGGCCAGCTCCCGGCCCACCAGAGGGGGTCCCTGGGCGGCACCGTCGAACGCCTCGCCGTGACAGACGGCGCAGTTGGCCGCGTAGAGCGGCGTGAACGGATCGTTGGCGATATACCGGAACAGCAGCAATAGAGCGCCGACGACGACCACCAGGATCAAGGACAGCACGATGGCGCCAACCTTGATTGCCCGGGACAACCGCATGCTGACCTCCAGGGAGCAGAACTGGCGGGCATCATGCCCTGAGCGCGGCAGGCTGTCCCGGTCAGTCGCCGGCTACATGGGCATCGGGGTGATGATCGGCGACCAGCCCCAGGGCAACGCCATGCTCGAGCCAGGCCTTCATCCCGGCCAGCATGGACGAGAATCCGCCCATGGAGTCCAGCGCCTGGGCTACGACCTCGTCGTCGCTCCCGGTAAACCCCGAGTCACACACCCGGACCAGCGTGCTGCCGCCGTCCCGGGGCTCGAAGCTGAACTCGAGGGGTCGTGGCGGGTCGCCCCAGCGAACCAGAATTCGCCGATCCGGCTCCACGGCCTCGACGCTGACGGTCGCCGAGGCGCCGTACATGTCCCAGTCCCAGCGCACCGTCGTTCCCGCGTGCAGCGGCCCGCTGCCGCGGGTAAACCAGAACCGCGAGGTAACGGCCGGGTCGACCACGGCCTGAAAGACCTCCGCCGGCGGGCGGCGGATCAGCATCTGGGCAATGGCGGTAGGGGCGTTTTCAAGGGCCATGGCGGACTCCCGATCCGATGGGTCCAACCATATCGTCGGGCCGGCGTGGCTGTCACCCGTTTCCCCTGGAAGGCGCTTGCTGAAGATCAGCTCCGGATCGCCGGGATCCAGATCGTGGACGATGCCGCATTGCCGATAGCCGAGCTTCGCCAGGACGTGAAGCATGTGCCCATTCGACCGATTCGTGGACGTGAACAGCCGACTCCGGCCGCACACCGATTCGAGGTGGGCGATGATCCGGGCGCCGTAGCCGAGCCCGCGCTGCGCTTCTGCCACCCAGACCAGCTCGATGAACGGCCGCTGGAAGAAACGGTCGGACAGCAGGCCGTAGCCGACCACGGCCCCGTCCGCGCAAAGCACCCACAGCTGCCCGTCCTGACTGGCCCGCGCCAGCTGGGCGCGGCGGTCCGGGTCGACGCGGGCCACCTCGTCCAACGCTGCCAGCAGCTCGAGATCGCCCTCGGTCGCGAGCCGCAGCACGCCGGCCACCATGACTAGATCATCCGCCGGGGCACGCCACCGCACTCCCTGCCCGGTTCATCCACGAAGCGCCGGCACGACGGCCTCGTCGAGCAGCGCCATCGCCGCGCGGGCGGCATCACGGTCGGTGCCCGCGGTCGGACCGCTGACGATGACCTTGTCGATACCCAGCGAAGCCAGCTCCTCGAGCCGCGCGAGGCAGTGATCGGGCGGTCCGGCAATCGCGAAAGCGTCGACGAAGTCGTCGTTCATGAGCGTTGCCTGCACCGAGTCGCCGCGGGTGTGGGCACGCATGTCGTAACCGTCGTGGAGCCGCTCGAGCACCCCGCGCGCGGCGGCGTCCGCAGGGCCCGCGATCCTGCCGTGCATGACCGAGAAGCGGGCGAAGGTGGTGAGCCCACCGCGGACCAGATCCCGAGCCGTGTGCCGATCCCGATGGCAGACCAGGTTGACGTAGGCACCGAGGGCCAGGGCGTCGGGATCCTGGCCGGAGTCCGCCCGGGCCTGCCGGGCCAGCTCGATGCCCCAGCGCAGCCGCTCGGGCACGGCGCCGAGGGTGAGCAGCACCCGGTCCGCCACCCGGCCCGCCAGGGCGATCACCTTCGGGCCGGTCGCCGCGATCTCCAGAGGCACCTTGGGCAGCTCCGGATCGAACCAGCGGATTCGACTGGCCTCCGGATGATCGGCGAGCTCCAGCGCGGCGACCGGCGCGGCGATGGCATCGTCCATAGGCAGCTCGTCGAAGGCCACGGCCTCGCCCCGCAGGTAGCGCTGCAGCACGCTCACGTAACGGGTGAAACCCGCCAGCCCGGCAGGGGCGCGCCCCAGGTGCGCGAGGGCGGAGTCACCGCGGCCGATCCCCAGCGCCATGCGGCCGCCGGACACCTGCTGGATCGCCATGGCGGCGGACGCCGTCACCGCCGGATGCCGGGTCACCGAGTTCGTCACCCCCGTCCCCAGACCCAGGCGCCGGGTCGCGGTGGCCGCCAGCGTCAGGGCGACGTAGGAATCCGGAGCCAGGTTCTGGGAGTCCACCACGCACAGGCCGGACCAGCCTGCCGCCTCCGCCCGTTCGGCCGCCTTCAGCGCGTGATCGGGCCGCGAGTGGGTCAGGTTCCACAGCTGCATTGGTCTTCCCCAGGTGGCATCGCCAGCGTGGCGGCTCGCCAAGCATAGCGCGCGTTCAGCTACCGTTCATGGGCCGGCGCTAGCATCGCTCCCAGGTCTCGGCCGGGAGGGGTGAAGTATGCAGTGCCCGCCGGTTCCGGGACCGCGTTCACCACGGTCCCCCCCTTCCCCCGCCGTGGTGGACGCTCTCCCCCCGGACGGCGTCAACCCGGCGAGCGATAGACCGCCGAATCGGCGCTGGCAGCGAAAAGGGGTAGTCTCAGACGTGGGCGCGAAGCCCTAGAGGTTGCGGAGGCGGCTCCGAGCCCAGTCGATCTTCGCGACATAGCGGTTCGCGGCCTGGATCTGCTCGCTGTACGGACCGACGTTATAGGCCTGCAGGGCGCAGGTCTCGTCGCCGCAGCGGTCGCGCAGGTGGGACAGCACCTGGGCACCGCAGTAGATGTTCTCAGCCGGGTCGTGAAGGTTCGAACTGCCGCAGAAACGGCTCCAGAAGATCGGCCGCACCTGGGCCGGACCGATGGCGCCGACCGGAGAGAGGGCTTCCTTACGGAAGGTGCTCTCGGTGTGAACCAGGCTGGCGAGCAGCTCCGGATCGATGTGCTGACGCTGGGCAGCTTCGAGAATCCAGCTGGCGAACTCGTTGGCCGTGCTGGGCCGGACCCCGAACGCCGCACTGACCCTGCGCCCGAAGGCCTTCACCTCGGAATGCCACGGCTGCCGGACGTGCTCGGCTGCGGGGATGGCAAACGCCACGCGCACATACCCGTGCGGGCCGCCGACGTTGACTACCACCGACGTCGCGACCACGGCGGCGCCGAGCAGCAGCACCTGCAGCTTCACCAGGAACGGAACCCGTGCCAGACCCTTGCGCAACGCTTTCGACCTCTAACTCAACCAGTACCCAGCCAACCCCCTTATTTTAGTTGCCCCAGGACACATACTGAAGGGAAAACCCGGCCGCCGCCTTGTCTGGCCTGTCCCAGGAATGAAAACGGCTGGTGAGTTAGTGAGCACTCATCTGGAACGACTTTCGCGCTGGAGGCCAGCTCGGCCCGATTGCCGCTGAGAAGGGCTAGTTATAACGAAATATTCTAAAAAGGCGCAGCGACCGACCCGTAGGTTCTGACAAGAGAACGGCTCAGCGTTGGGTCAGCTTGTAGTTGTCCCAGCTGATCACGCGGGCGGGCGCCAGCACCACCCAGCGCCGGTTGCGACCGCGGGCCTTGGCACCGAAGGGCTCAGGGTGCTCCGTCTTCGGCTGGCCGTGGCCCCCGTTGTACTTCGCTCCCATCTGCACCCGGACTTCCTCCAGGTGGGGATCACCCGCCTCGGCCGATTCGTCCTCGAGCACTTTCGCATCGCCCTGGAGCATGATCCCCTGGAGCTCAGGAAACTTCACGTTCCTGTCGACGATCACGCTGCAGCTCGGGTTGCGGCGCAGGTTCACCACTTTCTGACCGCGGGCGAAGAAATACACCGCACCGCCGGCCCAGCCGAACCACATCGGCGTGAGGTTGATGCGGCTGCCCGGGCCGAGGGTGGCGACCCGCATGTTCCACTGCGAGCCCATGATCTCGTCGATCTGCGCCGGCGACAGGGCCAGGTCCTTCGGCAGGCTCATCAGCCCGCCCGCAGCGTGCGGATGATGGCGTCGCGCTGCGCATCGTCCGAGACCGGGAACGACGCCGAGGTGCGATCGGTGAACGCGCCGTAGCGGCGCAGCATCTCGGGCGCGATCTGGTCCGGCTCGCCGACCACCGCGAACGCCCCGAGGATCTCGTCGCTGATCAGGGTGCCCATCTCTTTCCAGCGACCCTGTTTCGACATGGCGTTCAGCTCTCCCTGCAGCTCGCCGACGCCGATGGATTCCAGCACGCCCTTGTAGGCCGGCGTGGAGCCATAGAAGGCAATCCGCTCCCTGGCCGCCTGCTTGCTGGCGGCGAACTCCTGCTCATCGCGGCCGGTGACCACGAAGTTGGAGTAGGAGATCTCGAAGTTCTCTCGCTTGCGGCCCGCCTTCTCGAGCCCGCGCTCGATGGCCGGGAGCGTCACCGACTCGATGTAGGGGACGGTGCTGAAGGGGTGGATGATCATGCCGTCCGCCACCTCGCCGGCCACCTCGGTCATCTGCGGTCCCACCGCCGCGAGGATGACCCGCGGCGCGCCGAAGTCCTTGTTCTCCGGCGTGAACGCCGGCGTCATCAGGGTGTGCTGGTAATACTTGCCGACGAACTGGAGCGGCTCGCCGTCGTACCAGTTCGCCCAGATGGCCCGCATCGCCAGCACCAGCTCGCGCATCTGCGGCGCCGGCGCGCCCCACTGCATGCTGAAGCGTTTGGTGATGTGGGGCTTGATCTGTGACCCCAGGCCCAGGGTGAAGCGACCTCTGGAGTAGGCATTCAGGTCATGGCCGATGTTGGCGAGAATCATCGGGCTCCTGGCGAACGCCACCGCGATCGAGGTGCTGACTTCCAGCCGTTCGGAGTGCTCGGCGGCCAGCAGCAGCGGAAAGAAGGGATCGTGGTTCATTTCCGCGGTGCGAACCCCGTCGTAGCCGGCGGCCTCGGCCGCGCGTACCGCGTCGGGAATCCTGTCGAGCTGATGCCCGATTCCGGCGTCTACTTTCATGGGAGGGTCCTCAGGCTGCGGTGAGCTCTGCGATGATCTTGATCCGATCCTGCTTGGGGATGTTGGCGTAGGCGGCCGACGTGCGATCGATGATGTCGCCGTAGCGCCGCTTGATCTGGCCGGCGATGGAATCCGGCGGCCCGGCGACCGCAAAAGCCTCGAAGATGTCGTCGCTGATCAGCGTGCCCATCTCCTCCCAGCGGCCCTGCTTGGACATGCGATTGAGCTCGCCCTGCAGCTCCCCCGCGCCGATGGAGTCCAGAACCGGCTTGTAGGCCGGCGTGGAGCCGTAGAAGGCAATCTGACGGCAGGTGTTGACTTTGGCTTCAGCCAGCTCCTTGTCGTCCTTGCCGGTCACCACGAACACCGGGTAGCTGATCTCGAAATCGGCGCGGGTCTTGCCCGCCTTGGCGAAGCCCCGCTCCAGCGCCGGCAGCGTGGTCTCCCGCAGGTACTTCTCCGTGGTGAAGGCGTGAATGATGACCCCGTCGGCGACCTCGCCCGCGACTTCGGTCATGAGCGGTCCCACCGCCGCGAGGAACACCCGCGGCGGACCGAAGTCGGTGTCGGTAGGGGTGAAGAACGGGGTCATCAGCGTGTGGGTATAGAACTCGCCGGTGAACTCCAGCGGCTTGCCCTCGTGCCACGTGGCCCAGATCGCGCGCATGGCGAGGATGAGCTCGCGCATCCGCTTGGCCGGGCTCGACCACGGCATGCTGAAGCGCTTGGTGATGTGGGGACGAATCTGGGAACCCAGGCCGAGAACGAACCGGCCCTTGGACGCCGAATTGAGATCGTGACCGATGTTGGCCAGGGTCATGGGGCTGCGCGCAAAGGCCACGGCGATGCTGGTCATGAGATCGACCCGCTGCGTGTTCTGCGCCGCCACCAGCAACGGGAAGAACGGGTCGTGGGAGGTCTCGGCGGTGAGAATGCCGGAGTATCCCATCTCCTCGAGCTCCCGCGCCTGAGCTCCGACCTTGTCGAGTTCCCAGCCAACGCCGCCGTCTACTTTCATCAGCCCCTCCCCTCGTGGTTCCCCGATCAGCGCCCGGAGATTGTTTCACCCTCGTTTTTTCGAAGCAATCCGGCAATCGGGCCCCGACCAGCCAGGAAGTAGGCGCTGTCCGCGCCGGGTGCGCCGATCTCGAGGCGGTAGAACAGCGCGTTCGGATGGCGCACCTCCACCGCCTCCCGCGGCGCGAGATCGAGCAGCCGGCGGATGATCACCCGGGACATGACGCCGTGGGTCACCAGCGCCACCCGGCGCTCGGGACCGGCGCACACCGCGTCGAGAAAGCCGCCGACCCGTGCCTCCATGTCGTCCAGGTTTTCGCCCCCGGGGGGCCGGTGGTAGTAAGGGTCTTCGCTCCGCGCGCGCCATTCCTGCGGATACGCCGCCTCGATCTCCGCCAGCGTGAGCCCGGACCAGTGCCCGCAGTCGCGCTCCATGAGCGCGTCCTGGTAGCGCAGCGGCGCCTCCAGGTAAGCGTTGACCCGCTCCGCGGTATCCCGGGTCCGGCCGAGGGGCGAGGCGATGATGGCGTCGACCCCACCTTCCCGCGCCAGGGTCCGACCGTGCAGCTCGGCCTGGCTTCGCCCCGCGGCGGTCAACGGCGAATCCCACCGGCCCTGCATCCGCAGCGCCACGTTCCATTCAGTCTGACCGTGGCGGAGGATGTAGACCGTGGTCCGGCTCATTCGCCCCCAGACGGCGTCCCGGACGGCGTCCCGGACGAACCCTTATCCGTGGTGCGATAGTCGCCGTACCCGGCGTCCCGTTTGCTGAGCGCCTGGGTCAGGTTCTCACGAAGCTCCGCCAGATGAGCCTGGGTCGTCTTGGTGAAGGTGGCGAGCTGCTGCATCTCCGTGCCGGCGCGGATACCGGCGCGAATGCCCATGGCGTCCATCTGCCGGTGAACGGCCCGCTTGTTGATCTGCTGCAGGTCCGACGGCGTTCGCGCCACCCGCTCCGCGATCTCCAGGACCCGTTCCCCGAGTTCCGCTTCGGCAAAACACCGGTTCGCGAACCCGCATTCCACGGCTTCCACACCGGACATGTGATCACCGGTGAGCATCAGCTCCATCGCCCGGCGCAGCCCCACGATCCAGGGATAGAACTGGTTGTCCGGCGGGCTGATGGAGCGCACCACCGGATAGCCGATCTTCGCGTCCTCGGCGACGTAGACCAGGTCGCAGGCGGTGGCGAGCTCGGTGCCGCCGGCCAGGCAGTAGCCGTGCACCTGGGCGATGACCGGCTTGGCCAGGTCCCAGATGTGAAAGAAGCCCTCGACCACGTGGCGCGGCCAGTTGCCGAGCCCGCCGGCGGTATAGAACGGCTGGCCCTTGGAAACGTCCGAGGCCAGATCATAGCCGGCCGAAAAGCAGCTGCCGGCACCGCGGATCACGGTGACCCGGACCTCCCGGTCCTGATCTGCCGTCTCGAGGGCGTGGAACAGCTCGCGGCGCAGCTCGTTCGACAGCGGGTTGCGCTTGTCCGGCCGGTTCAGGGTGATGCGCCGGACGTGCGGGCGCGGGTCGTCGACGATGATCTTGCTGTATTCCATGGTTCGGCCTCCGCGCCGGACGGTTGCGATGAGGTTCAGCGGAAGCTGAAGCGGTCACCGCGGAACGCATCGAAGGTGCGCTGGGTATCCTCGGGGGTGGCGGCCATCGGCGCGATGATCGCCGTGTGGATACCGCCGTCGGCGGCCTCCTGGATCCGCCCGCGGACCTCGTCCTCGTCGCCGATGATGGCGATCTCGTCGATCATCTCATCGGTGAGGGCACCGCCCGTCTTCTCCCGGTCCTTCTCGGCCCAGCCTTCGCGGATCGTAGCCGCCGCGTCCTCGTAGCCGGCCCAGGCGAGGAACTTGTTGTACACGGGGGTGGCGTAGTACGGCGCGAACGCAGCCCGGAACAGGTTACGCCCGGCCGGCTTGTCGTCGGTGCACAGCACCATGAAGCGGTTGACCACCTCCACGTCCTCGACCTTCCTGCCGGCCCGCTCGGCGCCGATCTTCACGTGCTCCATCATCTTCGGCAGCGCGCCCTTCGGCCACAGATTGAAGATCACCCCGTCGCCGACCTCGGCCGCCATCTCGATCATGTTCGGACGCAGCGCGGCCAGATAGATGGGTGGCGGGTTCTCGAGCGGCGCCTGCCGGTAGCCGCGGCTGTACAGGGTCTCGAAACCGGTGAAGTCGGACTTCTCCCCTTTCAGCATCGAGCGCACCATGAGCGCCGTCTCCTTCACCCGGGTGAGCGGCTTGTCGAGCGGGATGCCGTTCCACTGGCCCATGATGGTCTGGCTCGAGGAGCCCAGACCCATGACGAAACGGCCGGGCAGCACCTGCGCAATCACGTTCACGGAGGCGGCAATCACCGCCGGCGTGCGGGTGTACACCGGCGTGACCGCCACGCCGATGCGCAGCGACCGGGTCTCGTGGGCCACCGCCGCGATCTGGGTGAGGGTATCGGGTGCGCCGGAGTCGCTGAACCAGCCGTCGGGAATGCCGTTGTCCTCCGCCCAGCGGATCCGCTCGATGGTGTGCTCGAGCTTCGGTCCCGCAGGCAGCGTGACCGCAATGCGCTTCTCCAGGGCCATGAGCCTCTCCCCTTCCGTGACTGGAACGAATCATGAAGCCTCGCATTTTGCGGCTCGGGTAATCAAGACGTATCCTCTCGCCCTCATCTGAGGGGGCACGGCAGCATGAGCAACGCAGAACTGACCTCGGTCCGCGAGGCGCACCGCTTCGACGAGCAGGCCCTGGCCCGCTATCTGACCGAGCACATCGACGGGTTCGCAGAGCCCGTGAGGGTGGAGCAGTTCGAGGGCGGCCAGTCGAACCCAACCTTCCGACTCACGGCCGGCGGCAGGCGCTACGTGATGCGCAAGCAGCCGCCGGGCGAGCTGCTGCCGTCGGCCCATCAGGTCGACCGTGAGTACCGGGTGATGAAGGCGCTGCAGGATACCGACGTGCCGGTGCCGAAGATGTACGTTTCCTGCGACGACACGGCGGTGATCGGAACGAAGTTCTACGTGATGGAATGGGTGGACGGCCGGGTGTTTACCGAGACCCGCCTGCCGAGCGAGTCGAAAGCAGCGAGGCGCGCCATCTATCTGGACCTAGCCCGGGTGCTGGCGAAGCTGCACAACGTCGACCCGAACGCAGTGGGGCTCGTAACGTTCGGCAAGCCGGGCAACTACTACGAACGCCAGATCGGCCGCTGGAGCAAGCAGTACCTGGCCTCCAAGACAGAGCAGATCGACGCCATGGACAGACTCATGGCGTGGCTGCCGGACAACATCCCGGATCAGCGCAGGACCGTGGTGGTGCACGGCGACTACCGGCTGGGGAACACGCTGATTCATCCCACCGAGCCGCGCATCGTCGCCGTGCTGGACTGGGAGCTGTCCACCCTGGGCGACGGCCTGGCGGATCTCGGCTACCTGTGCCAGGACTACCACGGCGAGTCCTATGAGGACGTCGGCCTGGCCGGCGCCGACCTGGCAGCTCTGGGCATCCCGAGCGAAGAAGAGATGGTGAAAGAGTACTGCCGCCACGCCGGCATCGACCGGATCGACAACTGGCCCTTCTACGTGATTTACAACATGTTCCGTTCCGCCGCGATCATCCAGGGGGTCTACAAACGCGGCGTGGACGGCAATGCGAGCTCGGAGACAGCCCTCGAGTTCAAGGAGGCCGCCCGGATGCGGTCCGAGCGGGCCTGGGCGCTGGTGCAGAACTTCGCCTAGGCGGCAGAGGGTTCTCTGCCAGAGGTCCCCGGCAGGCGATGACCGCCGACCGGAGACCCCGACGACGTCGCCTCAGAGCACGTTTTCGGCCAGCAGCTGGAGCGCTTCCGGCTGCCCGGCGCCGATCAGCATGCTACCCACGTGACCCTGCTTGGCCGCCGCTTTCCAGCGCTGCAGACGGTCCTTGATGCGGTCCGCCGGACCCACCAGGTGACAGGCATCGATGAGCTCTGCCGGCACCGCCGCCATGGCCTCGTCCTTCTTGCCTGCCAGGTAGAGATCCTGGATCTTGACCGCCGCTTCCTCGAAGCCGAGACGCTTGGCGTAGTCGTTGTAGAAGTTCTTGTCCCGGGCCCCCATGCCGCCGATGTACAGGGCCATGTTGCCCCGGATCGGCATCATGCACTGCTCGACGTCATCGCCGACGATGCAGGTGACGAAGGGCGCGATGTCGAACCGGCTCAGATCCTTGCCGCCGCCTGCCCGCTCGAAGCCTTTGCGGATGGGCTCGTCGAACACGTGGTACTGCGCGGGATCCATCCACACCGGGAAGAACCCGTCGGCTACCTCCGCCGCAGCCGCGACGCCGTTGGGGGTGATGGTGGCCGCGTAGATCGGGATGTCCTCCTCGCAGTGGAGAATGCTCTTCAGCGGCTTGCCGAGCCCCGTGGTCCCCGGGCCGGTGTTCGGCAGGTGATACATTTGGCCATCGAAGACGGCGGGGCCTTCCCGGGCGATGATCTGCTTCATGATGGTGACGTATTCCTTCAGCCGGGTCACCGGCTTGCCGTAGGGCACGCCGTGCCAGCCTTCCACCACCTGGGGTCCGGACGCGCCGACGCCACAGAGAAAGCGGCCGCCGGACAGCTCGGCCAGGCTCATGGCCGTCATCGCGGCCATGGCCGGGGTGCGCGCAGGCATCTGCATGATCGCCGTGCCCGCCTTGATCTTGGTGGTCTGGGCAAGAATCCACGCCGCAGGAGTCACCGCGTCGGAGCCGTAGGCCTCGGCGGTCCAGATGGACTCGTAGCCGAGACTCTCGGCGTGCTTCACGTGATCGATGGGGATGGAGATCTTGCGGCCGGAGTAGCCGCTGATGAGTCCTAGCTTCATGGATTGCTCCCTGTCGGGTTATTGAGGGTCGGACGGTTGAGAATCGGGTGGTCGGAAGTCGGCTGGTTCGGAACCGCGGCCGGCCCGTCGGCGTGGTAGCTGCGCAGGTAGCCCATGATGTCCGTGGATTCGTAGAGCCAGCGAACCTGCTGATCACGCTCAATGCGCAGACACGGCACCGTGCCCCGACCACCGCCTTCGATCAGCTCCCGGCGCGCCTCGCCGTCCAGGAGCGTATCCCGCATCTCCACGGCGATGCCCTCCCGTTGCAGGAACTGACGCACCCGCTGGCAGAACGGGCAGCTGGCGTACTGATACAGAACGTGACGCTCGGCCATGGGGTACCTGGTTGCAGCAAGAGTCCCGGGGTGAGCGGGCCAGTATGCCAGATCGACCTATAGCGACAAGCTCGCGGCGTTGTCGGCGAGCGGCGGCGGAAGACGTCGGC
>JBFISC010000055.1:0-16586 GCA_041608775.1 Pseudomonadales bacterium
CAACACCGCCACTCGAGGTGAAGATGGACGTGCCGTTGCCATAGGGGTTTGCGTTGATCATCGCGATGGCTTGATCGAGGTCGTTCACCTCGGCCGCGCTCAGGCGGGTCTCGTAGCCGGGCATCAGGCTGTGCCCGAAGGCCTTGTCGAGGCGGATCAGCCGGCGCTTGTCGAAGGATCTGAGGGTGCCCGTCAGGTCCCGGATCTGGATCGAGAACTCGTCCTCGGCTACCCGCAACCCCTCGTACTCGCCGTCCGCGGCAACCAGACGCACGGTGAGGAAGGCGTTCACCCGCCCGGTGAGTTGGCTTGTCAGCATCGGGTAGTCCGCGTCGGGGTTGGTGAGGGCACGGCGCAGATACTCGGCGTTGCGCCGCAGCCCCACATCGCTCAGCTCGGGGCCGACGCCACGACCCTCGCCGCGACTGATGTGGCAGGTGGCGCAGGCTCCCGTGGTCTCGTAGAGCACCCGCCCGCGCCCGGGATCCCCGGGCATCGGCTCCGGCGGCAGGCTGCCAAGCTGGCGGACGTAGCCGGCCAGCTGCCACAGCTCGGCATCGCTGGCCGCCCAGGTGCCGGGCATGCCCGTACCCGGAATACCTTCGGAGATGACGTCGAACAGGGTCAGGTCGTCCGGCGCGTGGCGCAGCCGCGGGCGTTTCAGGCTGGGCCCCTCGCCACCGTCCCCGAGCATGCCGTGACAGCGGGCGCAGTGAACCCGGAACAGGCTCTCGCCTGCCGCCAGCTCGGCGTCGCTGAGGTCTGCCAGGGGCACGACCACACCGGGCTCCCGCCCCCGGGTGCCGGACGCCAGCGTGAGCGTCATCAGCACCACCAGCGTGGCAACCGACCAGACCCCGCAGGCATGACCTCGGGCGGGGCGATGTCGAGACGCCCTGGACATGCGCGATCTCCCCGGCGCTGAGCCTCGAACATACCCGATCGCGATGGCGAATCAACCGGGGTCCGGGGCGTGGCCAACCCTGAGGCGGACCCGGGCCCACGTCGCGTTCAGGACGTGATAGGCTCAGCCGATGAGCAGCAACCGACAGGTCATCATCGACTCGCTGCCCCGGGGCAAGCTGAGCGTGGACAACTACCGGCTCGAGGACGGCGAGATGCCGGTCGCGGGACCCGGAGAGGTGCTGGTTCAGACCCAGGCCTTCGCGGTGACCGCCGGCACCCGCGCGGGGTTGCAGGGCAGCGCGAGCTATGCCGGCGCGCCGCAGACCGGCATCGTCATGAATGGCACCGGCGTCGGCACCGTGCTGGAAAGCCACGATGCCGGCTTCGCCCCCGGCGATCGCGTGCTCGGCCCCACCGGCTGGCAGACCCACGCGGCGCTGCCCGCGCGCGCACTCACCCTGATTCCCGCCGCGCACGACCCCATCGACTACCTGGGACCCCTGGGCGTGAACGGCCTCACCGCCTACTTCGGGTTGCTCGAGGTCGGGGCGCCGCAGCCGGACGAAACCGTGATGGTGTCGGCCGCCGCCGGCTCCGTCGGTCATCTGGTCGGTCAGATCGGCAAGCTCAAGGGCTGCCGCGTGGTCGGCGTGACCGGCAGCGACGACAAGGGCCGGCTGCTCACCGACGAGCTCGGCTTCGACGCCGCGGTCAACTACCGGGACCGCGACTTCCGCGCGGCGCTGAAGGCCGCCACCCCGGACGGCGTGGACGTGTACTTCGACAACACCGGCGGCCACGTGCTCGGCGCCGCGTTGTTCCGCATGAACGTCGGCGGGCGCATCGCCTGCTGCGGCGTGGTCTCGCAGTACGACACCGATTCCCCGGAGCCTGGCCCGAAGGGCGTGCCCGGTCTGCTGATCAACAAGCGCATCACCATGCGCGGGTTTCTGGTGTTCGACTTCGCGGACCGCTACGTCGCCGCGCGACGGGACATCGCCGGCTGGCTGGAATCCGGCCGCCTGAAGAGCCTGGTGGATGAGGTCCACGGTCTGGACGCCGCCCCGGCCGCCTTCGTCGACCTGCTGGCGGGCGGCAACGTAGGAACCCGGGTGGTCCGGCTCGACCGCTGACCGGCAGCAGACACGGCGTCACCATGAAGCTGCGCCTCGGTCCCCACACGGTCGCAACCTCCAACGACGCCAAGGTCCTGTTTCCAGACGACGGCATCACCAAGGCCGACGTGATCGGCTACTACCGGGACGTGGCCGAGCTGATGTTGCCGCACCTGCGGGACCGCTGCCTGACGCTGCAGCGCTTTCCCGACGGCATCGGCCGCCACGGGTTCTACCAGCAGAACCGCTCGACGTACTTTCCCGACTACGTGGGGCACCGACGCCTGGACACCGCCGGCGGCGACGACAGCGTCGATCACATCGTGGTGAACAACGCGGCGGCCCTGATTTACCTGGCGGACCAGGCCACCATCACCTTTCACGGCTGGCTGGCCGTGGCCGGAAGGGCCCGCCATCCCGATCGTCTGGTGTTCGACCTCGACCCGTCCGACGACGACTTCGCCACCGTGGTGTCGTGTGCCCGGGAGCTGCGCGAAGCGTTGCAGCTGGCAGGGCTGGAACCCTTCGTGATGACCAGCGGCTCCCGGGGCCTGCACGTTTCGGCACCTCTGGATGGGTCGCTGGATTTTGAGCAGGCCCGGGCGCTCGCCCGCGACCTGGCCGCCGCCACCGCGGCGCGGCACCCGGCACGGTTCACCACCGAGCAGCGCAAGCAGGCCCGCCAGGGGCGCCTGTACATCGACATTGGCCGCAACGCCTATGGCCAGACCGCCGTGCTGCCGTACTCCCTGCGTGCCCGTCCGGGCGCTCCGACCGCAACGCCGCTGGATTGGCAGGAACTCGGACGCCGCGGTCTGTCGCCCCGGCGCTACGGTTTGCGCAACCTGCGCCGGCGTCTGGCGCAGAAGCAGGATCCCTTTGCCGACTACGCGAACCACCGGCGCGCCCCGGACCTCGACCAATCAGCCCTGGACGTCTGGCAGCGAAACGGCTGAAGGCTAACGCACCGTGTCGAGGAACTCGATCAGCAGCTCGTTGGTGCGCGCCGCCCGCTCCTGCTGTATCCAGTGCCCGGCGCCGTCGAGTATCTCGGAGCGGACCAGTCCCGGCAGCGTCTCGGAGAAGCGCTCGATGGCCGGTGCCCCCCAGATCGTGGGGCCATCCCGGGAGCCGCCGATGAACAGCGACGGCTGCTCGATGGGCCGCCCGGCGAAGGGCGCCAGATCGTGGAAGTCCCGATCGACGTTCCGGTAGCGGCTGAGCGGGCCGAAAAACCCGGAGTACTCGAACTCCCGCGTGTAGACGTTCAGATCCGCATCGGTCAGCCACGCCGGCATGGTCTCCGGGTAGACGAACTTGTCGCAGAGCCGCCGGCCGCGGTCGACCAGCGCGATGTTCGGACCGTCAACGACGTCGCCCGACGCGCACCAGTAGAAGCCGAGCAGCCAGCGGCGCACGTCGGCCTCGATTTCCGCCTCGGCCCGGCCCACCTGCTGGAAGTACTCCACGTAGAACTCATGATCGGCGCCGGCCATCTGGCGCATGCGCGCGGTGGGCGGGAGCTCCGATGGCGCTGCGGGGGGCGCGTAGGGCACCGAGAGCCCGGCAACCGCCGGAAAGAGATCCGGCCGCAGCAGAGCGCTGGTCCAGGCGATGGGCGCGCCCCAGTCGTGACCAACGATGAAAGCGCTGCCGCACTCGAGGGCTTCCACCAGCCCGACCATGTCGCCCACCTTCTTCAGCATCCGGTAGTCCCGCACCCGGGCGGGTTTGGACGACCGGCCGTAACCCCGCACGTCCACGGCGACCGCGCGGTAGCCGGCGCCGGCGAGGGCCGGCAGCTGGTGACGCCAGGAGTACCAGGACTCGGGAAACCCGTGCACGAGAATCACGGTGGGCCCGTTTCCCTGGGCTACGGCGTGCAGGCGGATGCCGTTGGCATCGACCGTCAGATGCTCCAGCTGACTCATGGCTCGATCTCCGTTCCGGGGGCGCCGCGGGCGGGCAGCCGCGACGATGGCTAATGACCCGGGAATATGGCACAAAGCGACTGGATCGGGGGAGAAAAACGCCACATGGCCACGCGAGAGGAATCCAAGGCCGAACGGCGCCGCGCCATCGTCCGCGCAGCCCGCGCGTTGATGCAGGAAACCGGCCAGGCCGGATTCTCCATGCGCACGCTGGCCGAACGTGCCGGGGTGAGCATCGCCACGCCCTACAATCTGTTCGGCTCCAAGCAGGCGGTGATGTATGCGGTGCTGGACGCGGACCTGACCGCGTACCAGGACCAGCTCGAGCGCCTCGAGGGAGACGAGATCGACGTCTTCTTCCATGCGGTATCCCTGGCCGCCTCCCTGTACTCCGCCGAGCCCGGCTTCTACCGGGCCGTGCTGTTCGCGGTCTACAACGACGGCGGCACGGAATTCCGCGCCATGTTCGGCGGTCCCCGCCATGCCATGTGGCGGCGGCTGGTGAGCAACGCCAGATCAGCCGGAAAACTCGATCCGGAGCTCGAGGCGAATTCCTTCGCCATTCACCTCGGACACATCCTGTTCGCCTGCATCATCGAGTGGGTGAACGGCCTGATCACGCTGGAGGAGATGGAGGCCCGCGGACACTACGGCTTTGCCGTGGCGCTGCGGGGCATGGCCACCCCGGACAGCACCGGGCGTCTGCGCAGCAAGGTCCTGGCCACGCAGAAACGCTTGCGCGCGCTGCACAAGCAGCAACGGGCTGGCGAGGCAAACGGCGGCGCGCCATCAGACAGTGGTTGAGGGCGATGTCCGACCCGCATGGCACGCTCTCCATCTTCGCCGAAGTGTCCATCGCGCTCGCCGGGTTCTCCGGGATCGTGATCGCGGTGGGCAAGCGCTCGCTCGGGTCGATGAGCGCCCTGGAACTGCGGCGGCTGTCGAATCTGTTCTTTCTGTCCGGAATGGCGCTCGGCCTGTCACTGATCGGCCTGGCGCTGCTCTCGGTGGGGTTCACGAACCCGGGGGTCATCTGGGCCTGGGGCAGCGCAACGCTGTTCCTGATCGGCATCCCCTGGCTGGTGCGAGATGGCGTACGCGTGGTTCGGCTGGACCCGGCCGAGCGCGCGCAAATCAACGTACCGCTGATCGTAACCTTCAATGCGCTCGCCATCGCGATGCTGGCGCTGCAGCTGGCGAACTGGGTGAGCATCCATCAGGAATGGCCGTTCTTCCTGGGCCTGGTAGTCATCATCGCCGGCGCGCTGCAGCAATTCATGCTGCTGGTCAGAAGCGGGCTGGATCAGCGCTCGAGCGTTGGCTGACGATGGTTCGTGGCGACGCGGCCGACTCACTTAAGGAGAATTCCCTGTGACGAAACCCAACCGCGCTACCGGCCCTTTCGATCTCAGCAAGACGCCCATACATCTGGACACCGGAGGGGCCCCGGCGAGCCCTGCCGTGCCGGTTGAGGGATTTTCCTTCGACGGCGAGTCCTTCGAGCGCTACGTCACCAACCACTGCGGCACGGGCTCACCGGGACGACTGATCATGATCGAGTCCTCGCCCGGCACCTGGGGTGCCTGGGAGTGCCACACCGAGGGCGACGAGATCGTCATCGTCCTCGAGGGCAAGGCCGAGTTCATCCAGCAGATCGACGGCGCCGAGCGGCGCACGCCGGTGGGCCCGGGCAGCACGATGATCAATCCGGCCGGGGTCTGGCACACCGCCGACGTCGAGGAGCCGATGCGGGCGATCTACATCACCCCCTGCCCCGGGACCGAGCACCGGCCGCGCTGACGCCGTCCGGAGCAGACGCCGGATGAAGCCATTGCCCCGGGGTGTGCAGGTCTACAAACGAACCCCCGAGTTCAACGCGACCTCGGTGCCCGCCGGCCTGCTCAGGGCCCACAGCACCAAGGCGGGAACCTGGGGCCGGATCGTCGTGGTCGAGGGCCGTCTGCGCTACCGGATCCTCGAACCCCACAGGGAGGAACACCTGCTCGACCCGGACCACCCCGGCATCGTCGAGCCGACCGTGCGGCACGAGGTCGAGCCAGTGGGCGATGTCCGCTTCCACGTGGAGTTCTACCGCGAGCCCGACGTCTGACTTAATACCCCGGCTCTCTTTTTCTCACCCCGCCGCAGCGCTCTCCACCCGGACGTCGGCCAGCCGATAGATGCGCTTGACGTTCTCGCCCAGCACCTTGGCCCGGGTGGCCGGCGACAGGGAAGCCGCGTAACGCTCGAGGTCGTCGACCCAGGTGTGCGGATGGTCGGGATGGGGATAGTCGGTGGCCCACATGAAGCAGTCGGCGCCCACGTGATCGATGATGTGCGGCGCGCAGGTCTCGTCCGGGTCGCCGGAGATGAAGCACTGACGGCGGAACAGCTCGGTGGCACTGGCCCGGCGCAGGTTCAGCGACGCCGAAAACGCGTCCAGCCGGTCGAGCATGGCGCCGATCCAGCCCGACCCCGCTTCCAGCACACCGAGCCGCAGGTCGGGAAAGCGTTCCAGGGTTCCCAGCGAGAAGAACGAGATCAGCGCCTGCTGAACGATGCTGCGCAGCCAGATGGCTTCGCCCCAGGCGCGCCCTTCCCGGGGCCAGTCGAAGATGCCGTCGGCCGCTCCATGCGGCGTGAAGGTGGGATGGATGGCCAGCGGCACGTCGAGCTCGCAGCAGCGGGCGAACAGCACGTCGTGATCGCTGTGGCCATGGATCACCCGGCGATGATTGAACGGGTTCACCCAGGCGCCGCGGCAGCCGTCCTTCACCGCCCGTTCCAGCTCCGCAGCGGAGCCCTCGACGTCTAACAGCGTGAGCATGGCGATGGGCACCAGCCGCCCGCCGGAGTCGCGGCAGAAGTCGGCGATCCAGCGGTTGTACGCCCGAGCGTAGGCGAGGCTCAGCTCCGGATCGGTGAGCTCCACTTCCCAGAGCAGGCACAGGGTCGGATAGAGCAGGCAGATCTCCAGGTTCTCCTGGTCCATCAGCGACAGCCGCTCGGCCGCGTCGCTGGCGCCGAAGGGCATGTGGTCGGCGTAGCGGCGTTCCGGGCTCGGCCGCAGATCCTCCTCGCCCATGGCGCCGAGAATGCCCAGAGAGCCGCGATTCGAGCGCGCCGACGGCCTGCCGTCGATCTCCAGGTACTCGTAGCCGTCGTCGTCCACGCCGATGCGCAGCGCCCGGTCGCGATAGCGGTCTTCCAGGTAGGTCTCCCACAGGTCCGGCGGCTCCAGCACGTGGCCGTCAGCGTCCACGGTGCCGGCGTAAGGAAAGCGCTTGATTTCGTAGGCCATGTGATCCCCCCGATCGTTCCCCCGAGCCTGACCGCACCACTTTGAAACACATTTCAAATCGTTTCCAGACCCCTATGCTCGGCTGTTATTTGCTTACAGCCAATCGATCCTTCCGTGGTATCCCGTCACTGGCTACCTTGACCCGCCTGTTCCCAAGCGGGGCTCGAGCCGACCGTGTCCGTAACCATACTGAAGAAATCGCCGTCGCCGGGCGTGCCGCAAGGGCCTGATGCGCGGCTGGTGGCCGATCTGAACGACTTCGCAGGACGCCTCGATCAACAACAGCTGTGGTGGGCCAGCGGCTATCTGGCGGGCCTCGCGGCGTCCGGGGCGCAGGCCGGCAAAGCGCAGCCCGCGCCCGCGGCCGAGGCGAGCCCGGCGCCGGCATGGACCATCTTCTACGCGACGGAGACCGGCAACAGCCGCAGCATCGCGGAAGAGCTGCTTGGCCAGATCCAGGGCCTGGGCGTGGAAGCCCGGGCCGTGGACCTGGCGGACTTCCGCCCGGCCCAGCTGAAGAAGGAGACCCGGGCCCTGTTCGTGGTGGCCACCCATGGCCTGGGCGAGCCGCCGGACGGCACCGAGGCGTTCTTCGAATTCGTGCTCGGCGACCGCGGCCCGACGCTCGATCACCTCTCCTACGCCGTGCTCGCCCTCGGCGACAGCAGCTACGAGGACTACTGCGAGACCGGCCGGCAGCTCGACGCGCGGCTGGAAGCCCTCGGCGCCACCCGCCTGGCAGACCGGGTCGAATGCGACGTCGACTTCGAAGCACCCAGTGAAGCCTGGCAGCAGGACATGCTGGCCCGGGTCGAGGCTGAGCGCGCGGAAGCTGACGCGGCGCCGGCGGGCCCGGCAGCCAACGGCGCGGCGGCCCCGCACCTGGTGCCCGTGGGCGGCAGGCAGTACACCCGCAAGGATCCGTTTCCGGCCACCGTGCTGGAGAATCAGCCGATCACCGGACGCGGTTCCAGCAAGGACGTGCGCCACGTGGTCCTGAGCCTGGAAGGCAGCGGCCTGAGCTACCAGCCGGGGGACGCGCTGGGGGTCTGGCCCACCAACCCACCGCAGCTGGTCGACCAGTTCCTCACCCTGCTCGAACTCGAAGCCGACGCCGAGGTGCGCCTGGACGGCGAGAGCACCACCCTCGGCGAAGCACTGGCCCATCGCCTGGAGCTGACCCTGCTCGGCCGCAGCTTCGTGCAGGGCTACGCGGACAGATTCGATGTCGCGCCCCTGAAAGCTCTGCTCGACGCCGAAGATCGGGCCCCGTTCAACGACTATCTGGCAGACCGCCAGGTCATCGACGTGCTGGCCGATCATCCGGTGGCGCTGTCCGCCCAGGATCTCACCGACACGCTGAAGCGCCTGACCCCGCGACTCTATTCCATCGCCTCCAGCCTGGAAGCGAACCCGGACGAGGTGCACGTCACCATCGGCGTGGTGCGCTACACGGCGTTCGAGCGCGAGCATTTCGGCAGCGCGTCGAACTATCTGGCGGCGCCCGGCGGCACGGTGCCGGTCTACATCGCTCCGAATCCGCGCTTCCGCCTGCCGGAGGACGCCGCCGCCCCGGTGATCATGATCGGCGCCGGTACCGGCGTGGCGCCGTTCCGGGCGTTCCTGGAGGAGCGGGAGGCACGCGGCGCCGACGGTGACAACTGGCTGTTCTTCGGCGACCGCAATTTCCACAGCGACTTCCTCTACCAGGTGGAGTGGGCCCGTTACCGCCGGGACGGCCTGCTCACCCGACACGACGTGGCCTTCTCGCGCGACCAGCAGGACAAGGTGTACGTGCAGGACCGCATCCGCGAGCGCGGCGTGGACGTGTTCGACTGGCTCGAGCGCGGCGCGCACATCTACGTGTGCGGCGACGCCAACCACATGGCCCCGGACGTGCACGCCGCGCTGCTCGACGTGATCGCGCAGGGCCTCGGTCGCGACTGCGATGCCGCCGAGGACTATCTGCGCGAGCTGAAGGAATCCAACCGCTACCAGCGCGACGTGTACTGAGATGGGCCCGCGGCAGCAGCTGACGTGACCCGTAGCGCAGACAGCGACGTCTCCGCCGTGGAGGTGGTGAAACGCAGCAGCGACTTCCTGCGCGGCACCATCGCACAGAGCCTGGCCGATCCGCTGACCGGATCGATCCCGGAGAGTGACGGCACGCTGACGAAGTTTCACGGCACCTATCTGCAGGACGACCGCGACGTGCGCGCCGAGCGCGCGCGGCAGAAGCTCGAACCCGCCTACAGCTTCATGATCCGGGCCCGCATCTCCGGCGGGGTGCTGAGCCCGCAGCAGTGGTTGCTGCTCGATCAGCTGGCGCGCGACCACGCCGGCGGGGCCATCCGGGCGACCACGCGGCAGACGTTCCAGTTCCACGGCGTGGTCAAGCGCGACCTGAAAAAAACCATGCAGCGCATCAACGAGATGATGCTCACGACCCTGGCCGCCTGCGGAGACGTCAATCGCAACGTCATGTGCACGCCGCTGGCCGAGATCAGCGCCGTGCATGCAGCCGCCCTCGAGACCGCCGACGCGCTGTCCGATCGTCTGCTGCCGCAGACCGGCGCCTACCATGAGATCTGGCTGGACGGCGAGCGCGTGACCCCGGTGCGGGACGAGGAGCCCGTCTACGGCCCGACCTACCTGCCCCGCAAGTTCAAGATCGCCGTGGCCATCCCGCCCTGGAACGACGTGGACGTGTTCGCCCACGACATCGGATTCATCGCCATCGAGCGCGAAGGCGGGCTCGCCGGCTTCAACGTGGCCGCCGGCGGCGGCATGGGAGCAACCCACGGCGACCCTGCCACCTACCCGCGCCTCGGCACCGTGCTCGGCTCCTGCAGCGTCGGGCAGGCGGTCGCGGTCGCGGAGCAGATCATGTGCGTGCAGCGGGACTACGGCGATCGCCGGGAGCGCAAGCACGCGCGCCTCAAGTACACCGTCGACGACCGGGGCGTGGACTGGTTCAAAGGCGAGCTCACGTCGCGTCTTGGATTCGAACTCGGCCCCGAGATGGCGTACGAGTTCCGCCACAACGGCGACCGCTTCGGCTGGCAGCAGGATAGCGCCGGCGCCTGGCACCTGACCCTGTTCATCCCCGGCGGGCGGATCGTCGATCGTCCAGACCGGCAGCTGCTCACCGGGCTGCGCGAGCTGGCCAGGGTGCACAAAGGCGAGTTCCGCTTCACGCCGAACCAGAACCTGATCGTTGCCGGCGTCGCCGGCCAGGACAAGCCGGCCGTAGAGACGCTGGCCCAGCGCTACGGGCTCGATGCCGGCGCGAGCCTGGAGCCGTTCCGGCGCGATGCCATGGCGTGCGTCGCCTTACCCACCTGCGGTCTCGCCATGGCCGAGGCCGAGCGCTACCTGCCCGACTTCCTTGGCCGCCTCGGCGAACTGCTGGAACGCCACGGGCTGCGCGACGAGCCGTTGAGCGTGCGAATCACCGGCTGCCCGAACGGCTGCGCCCGCCCTTACGTCGCCGAGATCGCTCTGGTGGGCAAGGCGCCCGGGCGCTACAACCTGATGCTCGGCGGCAACCGGGTGGGCGACCGGCTCAACACCCTGTACCGCGAGAACCTCAGCGAGACCCAGATTCTCGAGACTCTCGACGGCATGCTCGGCCGCTTTGCCGGGCGCCGCCAGGACGGAGAAGGGTTCGGCGACTTCGTAGCCCGAACAGAACTCTCCGGGCGCGCAGCATGAAGCGCACCACGGCAAATACATTATCGGCAAGGAACGCGGACATGACCCAGGGCGCAACGGCCGGCAGGCGCGTCGGAACGGATGACAACACGGCGCCCGAGCACCAGCACTGCGTGGTGGAGAGCGCGGCGTTCATGGACCAGGCACACCTGGACAACTGGAATCAGCGGCTCGCCGGCCTGAGCGCGGCGGGCCGGGTGCAGTGCGCTCTGGCGCACCTCCCCGGCAGCTACGCCCTGACCTCATCGTTCGGCGCCCAGGCGGCGGTGACCCTACATCTGGTCACCCGCGAAGTGCCGGAAATGCCCGTCATCCTGCTCGACACTGGCTACCTGTTTCCGGAAACCTACCGGTTCGTCGATGAGCTCACCGAGCGGCTGGAACTGAACCTCAAGGTCTATCGCAGCCGCCGCAGCCCGGCCTGGCAGGAGGCCGTGGATGGTCAGCGCTGGAACCAGGGCCTGGAGGGGCTGGAAGCCTACAACCGCGAGAACAAGGTCGAGCCCCTGCAGCGCGCGCTGAGAGAACTCGAGGTGGGCACGTGGTTCACCGGCCTGCGCCGGGCCCAGGCCTCCAGCAGGGCGGAAACCCCCTTCGTGCAGCTCAGCAACGGCGCGTTCAAGGTCAGCCCGATCGCCGACTGGTCCGACCGGGACGTTTTCGACTACCTGAAGCAGCACGACCTGCCCTACCACCCGCTGTGGGAAAAGGGCTACGTGTCCATCGGCGACACCCACACCACTGTCCCGCTGCACGAAGCGGACAGCGAGGAAGCCACCCGCTTCTTCGGCCTGAAGCGCGAGTGCGGCATCCATGAGGGCGAAACCTGGAGCATCTAGCGCTCCGCTGACGGTTGTCGGCCAGGGGCAAAGGTGCGTTGATACGCCCCGCTGTTCAGAACGGGGCTGAATCATGGGCGCATCTGACCTGCAGGATCTGCTAACCCGCGCGTGCGATGCCGTACGTCCCGAAGTCGGGATCGGCCGGGTAGCCGACTACATCCCGGCGCTCGCCTCTGTGGAGCCAAGCAAGTTCGGTGCGGCCGTCGTCACCATCGATGGCAAGACCGCAACCTATGGCGACGCCGGCGAGGCCTTCTCGATCCAGAGCATCTCCAAGGTGTTCAGCCTCGCCCTCGCCCTCAATGCGGTCGACATGCGGGTATGGGATCGGGTCGGCCGCGAGCCATCGGGCAGCCCGTTCAACTCGATCGTGCAGCTCGAGACCGAACGCGGCATTCCGCGCAACCCGTTCATCAACGCCGGGGCGATCGTCATCTGCGATCTGCTGCTGCAGCATTTCGCCGAGGCACCGGGCGCGGCGGGCCGCGCGGTCGAAAGCAGCAAACACGAGCTGCTCACTTTCATCCGGAGGCTGGCGGACGACTCGAGCATCCGCATGGACGCCGACGTTGCCGCCTCGGAGATCGAGACCAGCCACCGCAACGCCAGCCTCGCGCACTTCATGCACGCCTTCGGCAACCTGCACCGGCCGGTTGCGGAAGTGCTCGACGTCTATTGCCATCAGTGCGCGATCGCCATGTCCTGCACGCAGCTCGCGCGAGCAGGACTGTTCCTGGCGAACCACGGCCGGGACCCGCTGTCCGGTGCCGTCGTGGTCGGCGCCGAGCGCGCCCGACGCATCAACGCGCTCATGATGCTGTGCGGGCACTACGATGCGTCGGGGGAGTTCGCCTTCCGCGCCGGGATTCCGGGGAAGAGCGGCGTGGGCGGCGGCATTCTCGCCATCGTTCCCAACAAGGCGGCCATCGCCGTGTGGTCGCCGTGCCTCAACCGGAACGGCAACTCTCATGCCGGAACCGCCGCGATGACGGCGATCGCGAACTCCGCCGGCTGGCAGGCACTGTAGCCCGCGACCCAGCCGAATCCGGCCCCCTGGGTCGCCGGCTGCCTAAGGCAGGTTCGGCAGGTTATCGAGCGCTTTCGACATCGCGTCGTTCCAGCTCTGGCGGAGCCGGTTCAGGTAGGCGTCGTCGGCATTGAACCGCAGCAGCCGCGGTGGCTGCAGGCTGCCCGCCTGGTAGATCGCCATGTCGATCGGCGGACCCACGGTCAGGTTGCTCTTCATCGTGCCATCCATGGAGATCAACCCGCAGACGCAGGCGCGCTCCAGCGGGGTGTTCGGGGTGATCACCCGGTCGAGGATCGGCTTGCCGTACTTGGTTTCACCGATCTGCAGGAACGGCGCGTACTCGGTGGGGCTGATGTGGTTGCCCTCCGGATAGATGAGGAACAGCTGAGGCGGCTCGTCGGGGATCTCTCCGGCGAGGAGAAAACTGGACGCAAATGCTGCACCGGGGTAGGTTTTCTGCTCAGCCACGCTGAGCCGGCCGATGTAGGCGGCCGCTTCGTCCACATGACCGTAGCTGTGAAGGTTCTCCTCGCACTCCTTGAGGTCGCGCTGAATCCGCGACACGACAGCCTGGGTGGTCGCGAGGTTACCGGCGGCGCACAGCAGGTACTGGCCCTGGCCCGGTCGTCCGAAGGACCACATCTTCGGGTAGGTGCTGACCTGATCCACGCCCGCATTGGTGCGCGAATCGGAGATCATGATCAGACCTTCGCTGACCGCGATGCCAACACAATACGTCATGACACAACCCCCTCGAGAGGAGCCAAATATGATCTGTCGCCCTATCTGCGTCCAGCACCGCCCACCTGGTTGGTGACGATCCCGGCGCCGCCTCACCCTTCGCTAGCCGATCCGCCAACCCTCTCGTGAGCAGCGATCATGGCGCTTCACCTCATCGTCGCGGCCGGGCTGTTGGCCTGTGAGAGCTACGCCCTGCCGCTGATCGCCGCGCACCGCGGCGGTATGGATTCCGGTCATCCGGAGAACACCGTGCCGGCCTTCGAGCGGGCGGCGGCTGCCGGCGCGGCGATCATCGAGCTCGACCTGCGCACCACCCGGGACGGCCACCTGGTGGTGCTGCACGACCCCACCGTCGACCGCACCACCAACGGCCGCGGCGCCGTGCATCAGCTCGATCTCGACGCGATCCGCCGGCTCGACGCCGGCAACGGCGTGCGCGTTCCCACGCTGCTGGAGACCCTGGAGACGCTCCGACCCCTGAAGGTCGATCTGCTGTTCGATCTGAAGACCGGTCCCGGCCTCGACCATACGGAACTGGCGCGCATGGTCGCAGCACACCACGACCCTGAGCGGGTGCTGTTCGGCGTGCGCTCCCTAGACGATCACCGGCAGCTGCGCGAGCGGCTGCCGTCCGCGCGGTTCCTCGGCTTCGTGCCGAACCCCGGCGCCATCGACGCTTTCCTCGCCGCCGGCGTTGACGCCATCCGCCTGTGGCCCCGCTGGCTGGACCGCGATCCAACCCTGGCCGAACGGCTCCGGACCGCCGGCGCCCGGGTCTGGGTGACCGCGGGCGGGGCGTCCGTTCGGGAACTCGCCGCCCTGGCAGCCCTCGGCGTGCACGCGGTGCTCACCGACCGCCCTGGCGACGCCAACGCCGCGTTCGGCTGCGCTGACTGACGGAAGACAGCCGCTCCCCCGAACGGATCAGCGTCGGATCGTCGGCTGACCGTCGTATTGATCTCCGGGCAGTCGACGCGAGCCGTCGTACTGGTCGCCGGGGAGCCGACGGATGACATCATACTGGTCACCCGGCAGCGCACGAGATCCATCGTACTGATCGCCCAGCGGCTTGCGGACACCATCCGGATTGCCCGCAACCCGCAGGGGGCCCGAATACACGGTCTGAATGAGCTGATCCGCCGCGCCGATCGACCCTTCACCCGGCGACGGAGGAATGGCCTGGCTGAGCTGCGGAACGGCACCAAGAATCGGCCCGGCAATGAGTACGAGGAACGAGATCTGCTTGCGATTCATGAGAGTTTCTCCTGTTTTGCTGCTGTTGCACACAAGACAGCGCAACCGAAACGCTCATCCGCCACCGGGGCCCGATCAGGCCAAACGCAGCGCCAGCCAACGCGCTACACTCGGCGTCTCGCGGGAGAAAGCGCATGCACGACATCCTCATCGTCGGCGCCGGCAGCGCCGGCTGTGCAATCGCCAGCCGGGCCTCGGAGGACCCGAACCGGCAGGTGCTGCTGCTGGAGGCCGGCCCGGACTACCCGGACCCGGCGGGCACGCCGTTCGATCTCGTCAACGGCCACAACAACTCCTACCGTGACCACGACTGGGGGTTGTCCTACGAGCCGACCCGCGGTCGCCGGGTGGCCTTCCCCCGCGGCCGCGTCGTCGGCGGTTCCAGCGCGGTGAACACCACCATCGCTCTGCGCGGGATGCACGAGGACTACGACGAGTGGGCCGATCTCGGCAATCCGGACTGGGCCTGGAAGGCGGTGCTGCCCGCGTTCAAGCGCCTCGAACGGGATCTGGACTTCGGCCACGCGGACCATCACGGTGACGCGGGACCCATCACCATCCGTCGCTACCCGCCGGACGAGCTGCTGCCGCAGCATCAGGCGTTTCTCGAGTCCGCCCTGGATCTCGGCTACCCGGCCTGCCCGGACGCCAACGATCCCCTCAGCTGGGGCGCCGGCCCGACCCCGCTGAACAAGCTCGGCCGGCTGCGGGTCTCCTGCGCCGCCGGCTATCTGGCACCGGCGCGCATCCGCCCGAATCTGACCATCCGGGCCAACACCCTGGTGCGCCGCGTGCTCAACGACCGAGGCCGTTGCGTCGGCGTGGAAGTGGAGAACGGCGACGGCACCCGGGAGCGGATCCTGGCCCGGCTGGTGGTGCTCTGCGCCGGCGCCATCATGTCTCCGGCGATTCTGCTGCGCTCCGGGGTCGGCCCCCGCCGGCAGCTGGAGGAGCTTGGCATCGAAGTGCACGCCGATGTCCCCGGCGTGGGCGCCAACCTGTCGGACCACCCGGCCCTGTCCATCGCGTGCGAGGTTCGGGACCCGACGATCATCGACTTCGACGCGCCGCTGATGCAGACCATCCTGCGCTACACGGCAGACGATTCCGAGAAACGCAACGATCTGCAGATCGAGCAGCTCAGCTTCATCGGCCGCCCCAGCGAGCCGCCGCGCTTTGCCATTGCCGCGGTGCTGGAGTACCAGTACGGTCGCGGATCGCTGCGCCTGACCTCCGCCGATCCGCACGCCGCGCCCCACGTGGATAACCGCTTCTGCGAAGACGAGCGTGACGTGAGGCGACTGGTGAGCTGCTTCCGCGACGCCTTCGCCTTCACCCGGGTCGGGCCGCTGGCGGATCTGATCGAGCGGGTGACGTTTCCGGATCCCGCGCGCCCGATGGGTGACGAGCAGATCGCCGGGCTCTGCCGACGCTTCGCGGCCAGCGGCTACCACCCCTGCGGCACCGCCAAGATGGGCCCCGCCTCGGATGCCACAACGGTGGTGAACCAGCACGGCTGCTGTCACCATCTCGAAGGGCTGGTCGTCGCCGACGCCTCGATCATGCCCGGCGTGCCCAGAGCAAACACCAACCTAACCAGCATCATGATCGGTGAGATGGTGGGCGAGTGGCTGCGCACCCGGCCGGCTCGCTACGGGCTGTGAACACACCAGGACACCGCATCGGGAGACCTTCATGATCGATCTCGCCATCCGCAACGTGCGTGTGCTCGACGGCAGCGGCGGCGCCGCC
>JBFISC010000056.1:0-16507 GCA_041608775.1 Pseudomonadales bacterium
CCGCCGACCCAGATCGGGCTCGACCAGGCCTCCGCGTCGTCGACCTGCTTGACGCGAACATAATAGTAGTCGCCCTGAAGCCGGCCGGTGTCCTGGTACTCGAAGCGCACGTCGAGCGCGCCGTCCGCGAGCCGGCGGCGCAGCGTTACCGTATCGCGGTAGCTCTCCAGCGGCAGCTCGCGGGTGAGCCTGCCCCGCTCCAGATCCGCGAAGGGGAGCTCGACGCGCGCGGCCGGCACCGGCGCGTGCCGGCGGAACACCGGCGGCCCGCCGCCGAACTCCCGTCCTGCTTCGAGGTCGACGACGATGGCCGCGTCGGGCGCGATGTCCGCCAGCGTCAGCCGCAGGGAGCTGGTGTCGCCCCGGGTGCTGGTGCGGAATCGCAGGCGGTTGCCGTCGCGGGCGAGGTCCTGGGTGCTGGGGCTGGTGACGTCGGTGACGCTCGCGTCCACGAGGGTGGCGCCGCTGACGCTGAGCGTGCCGGTCCAGGGCCGCCAGCCCCGGGGGTTGTCGCCCGGGTTGAGCGGGGCCGAGTCGCTGTCGAAGCTGAGGTACAGGGTCTCCGACGTTCCCAGGGGCGCATCGGCGACGTCGAGGAAGTCGCGCTCCCACACCACCTCGTCGTTCTTCACCACGGTGATGGTCTCGATCGGCGCGGTGCCGATGACGCGGCCGGAAAGCGTGCGCGCTTCGGTGAACTCCATGCGCTGCCCCATGGTCGCGTCGTTCAGACGCACGTGGAGAATCATCCGCTCGCCGCTGGTGGCGTAGGCGGCCAGGGACTTCATGGCGTCGAACATGGCGTTGCGGGTCCGCTCCGCCGCCAGCACCGAGCCCAGGCCACCGCGCTGGGACAGGCTGCCGCCCTTGGGCGACGTGTAGCCGGGCTGGGCCAGGTGGTTGTCGCTGGCGGCGGTGAAGCCGACCTGATGGCCATGGGCCAGGTACATGCGCCCGAACCACTCGAAGGTGCCGTGCTGGGACATGATCTCCACCAGCGGCTCGAGCTCGGGGTCGCTCTGGCGATAGTCGCCGGCCTGATGGGCGTGGGGAATCACCACCACGTCGGCGGGATCATGGTGGGCGCGCAGCCCCTGATAGAGCCTGGAGAGCGTGGGATAGAACTGGGTGGCCACGCGCTCGCGGCCGGCCGCGGTGCGGAAGAGCACGTTGTGGTGACCGCCGAAGAAATTCCGGGTGGTCCACTCGTACCCGAGGTAGGCGACGAAGCGACCGTCCTCCGAGAAGCGCTCGACGTTGTGCTTCAGCACCTGCCACTCGTGATCGTCGGTCCAGATGTCGTGCTCGGAGTGGGTGACGAAATCGAGCCGCGCGTCGTCCCGGGCCCAGATCATGAACCGCTCCGGGGTGCCGATCCCTTCGGCGAAACCGCTGTGGCCGTGGGTGTCGCCCCAGTACACCCGGGGTGCGTCCGCGGACACGAGGATCGGGTTGGCGACGCCGCGAATGGTGCCGTCCCGGGATCGAATGCTCAGGCGATAGACGCCGGGCTCATCGAACGCCAGGTGGTCGAGGACCACGATCGCCTCGTCGCCGGGCGGGATGTCCACCAGCGGACGATCGTTGACGAACACCTGCCAGCCGGGGATGGGGCCGCGAGCCCGGTTGTAGTAGCGGTCCTCCGCCCGCACCGAAAGCTCGAAGGACTCGCCCGGGCGCAGCACCGAGGGCACGAAGCCGTGCACGCCGGCCACGGCGGTCCCGCTGACGCGCACGGGCTGAATGGGCAGCGAGAACTGATGGCCGTCCGGCTCGAACATCACGTACAGCGGGTAGGGCATGCGGTCGCTGGAGAAGGTGGGCATGAGCATGCCGCGACTGCCCCCCGATCGGTCGCCATAGGTGACGGTCACCGTATCACGCGGATCGAGCCGGCCCTCGACGATGCGAAACATGAGCGACGGCGCCGCGCCGCGGAAGCCGCCGTGCATGCCGGAAACTGGCACAGTGTCCGCGCTGAACACCACCCCTGGATCGGAGCTGCGGACGCTCACGAAGTTGTCTCCAGCCGGATCGCCGGTCTGATAGATGCCGCCGTCCTGCATGAAGTGGCGGGTGACCACGATGCCGCCGCCGGGACCCAGGGGCTCGCTGCCCACGGTCCAGGTCTGCTGGAACGTCGCCCAGCTGCGGGCTTCGAAGGGCCCCGTGTCGGCCTCCAGGGTGCCGAGGGCATTCGGATCACCGTCCAGGAGACCGAGCTCGCGGACAAAGGCGTCCGTGGCGCTGGCGGCCGTCGCGGCGTCGATGACGCCCGGCCGGATCATGGCCGTGAGGTTCACCGGCAGGTAGCCGCCGCTCACCGCCCACGCGTTGGCCCATTCCCAGAGCACCTGAACCCGTTGTTCGGCGTTCGCTGGGCCCGTCGGAGTGGTGGCCACTGCCCGTTTCAGCGCCTCCACGCGCTCCCGCAGTTCGGTCGCGAGGTAGTCGGGGCTGGCTGCCTCCGGTGCAGGCGCCCAGCCGCAGACGGCGATGCACACCGCTACGGCATGACGCTGGATCCTAGTTGCCATGGCTGATCTCTCCGTCGCGACCGCAGATGATAGCGCGCTGGCGACGCCCTGGCCGGTATACTCGCGCCATCGTCGGGGGCGGGATGGACCGCAATGGCTTTCCTGAAGTGGTTCGTGATCGTCGTGGTGCTGCTGGCGCTGGCTGCTGCGGTGCTGATCTGGACCGGTCTGGCCGCGCAGCTCGGCCTGCGGGCGTTTTCCCTGCTCTACGGGCCGCCGGGGGGGTTCGTCGCCGCGGAGGCGCCGCCCGCGCCCGACTATGACGACGACGTCAACTGGGCCGCGCTGCCCGGGAAGCAGGATGCCGCCGATCTGGTGCCGGACGGAGTCGCGCCGGGGCCGCCGCCGGGAGAGGCGCCCGTGGACGTCTTCTTCATCCATCCCACCGGTTTTCTCGCCGGGTCGAGCTGGCTCTCGCCGATGAATCCGGACAGCGCCGCGGAAGAGAACACCACCTGGATGCTCGCCCACCAGGCCAGCGCCTTCAATGGCTGCTGCAGCGTCTACGCGCCCCGCTACCGGGAAGCGTCGATCTTCGCCTACTTCGCCGACCCGGCAACCCGGGATGCGGTCATGGACGTTGCCTACGGTGACGTCGTGCGGGCGTTCGAGCACTACCTCGCGGCGTTCAATGGCGGACGTCCGTTCATCCTCGCGAGTCACAGCCAGGGCACTCACCACGGGCTGCGGCTGTTGCGCGACCACATCGCGGGCACGTCGCGCGCGGACCGTCTGGTCGCCGCCTACCTGATCGGCGGCGTGATGGATCCGGTGACGCTGCCGTATCTGGAGGCGTTGCCCGGCATCGGCGCCTGCACGAGCGCGACCGACGTCGGCTGCGTGGTTGCCTGGGACACCTACGGAGACGGTGGCGATGCCGGCGAGCGCGCCGGGATGACGGCGCTGTGCACCAATCCCTTGAGCTGGCGCCTCGACGCAGCGCTGGCGCCGGCCTCGGACAATCGAGGCGCGCTGCTGGCGGCGTGGCCGTACGTTCTCGATTTTGCAGACGAAACGCCGCGTCACCCGAGCACCGATGCGCTGCCGGCGCCGCTGGTTGGTCATACCTGGGCGCAGTGCCGCGGCAGCGTGCTCTACGTGGCGGACCAGTCCGCTACCGCGTTTGCCTTCGACGCGCCGTTCGGCAATCAGAACAAGAGCTACCATGCCTACGACTACGCCATGTTCTACATGAACATTCGCGCCAACGCGGTGGATCGAGCCAACGCCTGGCTGGCGCAGCACGTATCTGCCGGAGCGCCGCCAGCGGAGCCGCAGCCCGAGCCGGCGGCAGCCGATGGGGCGCGGTAGACGGGCCGACTAGTCGTACAGGCCGCGCGGGTTTCGTGCCATCAGCGCGTAGTCGGGGCCATCGTTCTTCCATCCGTACGGCTGCTTGCCGTGCACCAGGGTGAGGAACCGCTCGTCGTTGGCGTGGCGGGCGAGCACCGCACCCGGCACTGCACCGCGGTGCTGCTCCTGGCTCTGGATGTGCTGGCGGCAGAAATACACCGCCAGGTTCATGCGCACGCCGGGAACCTGCCGTGCGAACGAGCCGTGCCAGGTATTGCCGTGCCAGACCACGGCGTCGCCCGGAGCGAGATCCATGGCCACCGCCCGGGGGTTGGCGCGATCGCCGTCCAGGCGCATTTCCCGGCCCGTTGGCTGCCGCGCCAGGCGATGGCTGCCCGGCACCATGGCCAGGGCGCCGGCCTCGCGGCTGTAGGGCGTGAGCGCATAGTTGACGTTGGCGACCTGGGAAATGTCGGAGAACGGTGCCGGCATGCCGTTGCCGTTGTCCGAGTGGAGCACCAGGGGCTCGCCGCCCGGGCCTTTGAAGTGGCAGCCCATGCTCGACAGGATGCAGCTCTCGCCCAGTAGCCAGGTGATCAGCGCCAGCGGCTCCGGCGCCATGAGCACTTCTTCGAAGACCGGATCGTCATAGAGCAGGTAGGGCACGTAGGTCTGGCCTTCGAAGCCGGCCCCTGTGCTCAGATCGACGCGCCGGCCGCTGTGCTGTTGCACGCGCCGGACGATGGCTGCCTTGGCACGGTCGATCTGCGCCGGGGTGAGGACAGCAGGAACGACGCTGTAGCCCTGGGTTGTCAGATCGATGAGGTTGCGCTCCAGATCCAGGTCGCGAATCCGCTCCAGAATCCTCGTCAGCGCCGGGTCGTGGGCGTCGGTTGCCGCCTGCATGAGGGCCCCCTGGTCTGGCTTGCTGGTTATTTTAGTGTAGTGCACTATAGCGTCTTTCCAGCCCGTATGGAGCAGTCTCCCATGTCCGCGATCGCCCCCGAATCCAGTACTGGCCGACGCAACCACAGCTTCGATCCGGACGCGCTGCGCCGCAAGTACCGGGAGGAACGGGACAAGCGCCTGCGGCCGGAAGGCAACGATCAGTACGTGGAGGTGAAGGGCGACTTCGCCCGCTACGTGGACGACCCTTACGTGGAGCCGGGCTTCAACCGGGATCCCGTCACCGACGAGGTGGAGGTGGTGGTCATTGGCGGCGGTTTCGGCGGTCTGCTGGCGGCGGCCCGGCTGCGGGAGGCCGGGGTACGGGATATCCGGGTCATCGAAAAGGGCGGCGATTTCGGCGGCACCTGGTACTGGAACCGTTATCCCGGCGCGCAGTGCGACATCGAGTCGTACATCTATCTGCCGTTGCTCGAGGAAGTGGGCTACATGCCCAAGGAGAAGTACGCCCACGCCTCGGAGATCCTGGCCCACGCCCAGGCCATCGCGCGCAGGTACGATCTCTACGACAACGCCTGCCTGCAGACCGAAATCACCGACATGCGCTGGGACCAGGCATCGTCGCGGTGGATCATCCGCACCAACCGCGACGACGCCATCAAGGCGCGCTTCGTAGTGATGTCGAACGGCCCGCTGAACCGGCCCAAGCTGCCGGGCATTCCCGGGGTCGACAGCTTCAGAGGCCACTCGTTTCACACCAGTCGCTGGGACTACGACTACACAGGCGGCGATGCCGAGGGCGGCCTGACGAAGCTCGAGGACAAGCGCGTCGCCATCATCGGCACCGGGGCCACGGCCGTGCAGTGCGTGCCCCATCTCGGCAAGTGGGCGAAGCACCTGTACGTGTTCCAGCGCACGCCGTCGTCCATCGACGTGCGCGGCAACAGGCCGACGGATCCGGAGTGGGTGGCGAGCCTCAAGCCCGGCTGGCAGAAGGCGCGCATGGAGAACTTCAACACCCTGGTGGCCGGCGGCTTCCAGGACGAAGATCTGGTGAATGACGGCTGGACCGACATCATCCGTAATCTGTTGTTTCTGGTGAAGGACGAAGATCAGCCCGACCTGTCGCCGGACGCGCTGATGCAGAAGATGGAGCTGGCCGACTTCCAGAAAATGCAGCAGATCCGCGCCCGGGTCGACGAGCTGGTCGAGGATCCGGAGACGGCGGCGGCGCTCAAGCCCTGGTACCGGCAGTTCTGCAAACGTCCGTGCTTTCACGACGACTACCTGCCGACCTTCAACCGGCCCAACGTGACCCTGGTGGACACCCGAGGCCAGGGGGTCGAGCGCATCACCGAGAAGGGCGTGGTGTTCGACGGCGTGGAATACGAGGTGGACTGCCTGATCTACGCCACCGGCTTCGAGGTGGGGACGAGCTACACCCGCCGGGCCGGCTACGACCCGGTGGGCCGCGATGGCGTGACCTTGTCGGAGAAGTGGGCCGGCGGCATCTCCACGCTGCATGGCATGCACAGCCACGGCTTTCCCAACTGCTTCATCATGGGGACGGCTCAGACCGGCTTCACGGCCAACTATCCGCACGCGCTGGAGGAGCAGAGCCGGCACATCGCTCACATCGTCGACCACGCCCGGGCCCACGGCATCGGCGTGGTCGAAGCCACCGAGGCGGCGGAGGCGGAGTGGGTGCACACCATCATCGACAAGGCCCGCCTGGGGTTGAAGTTCTTCGAGGAGTGCACGCCCGGCTATTACAACAACGAAGGCAAGCCTGGCGAGCGGAACGGTCAGAACGCCAACTACGGCGGCGGCCCGGTGGAGTTTTTCGGCCTGCTTCGCCAATGGCGGGAGCAGGGTGAGTTCGCCGGTCTCGAGCTAACGCCGGCGGGGGCGCCCTGATCGTGGCGGTGCGAACCGCCGGCCAGACCCTGCTGTGCTGTGTGCTGCTGGCAGGGCTCGCCGCCGGCGGATGCGCGCCGCAGCGCTCCGAGGTGGCAATCACGCCCGCCGGCGCCGTGCAGGGCGTGGTGGAGGACGGGGTTGCCGTGTTCCGCGGCATCCCTTATGCCGCAGCGCCGGTCGGCGACCTGCGCTGGCGGGCGCCGCGGCCGGCGCCAGGCTGGGACGGCGTGCTCGACGCGACGGAATACGGTCCGGCCTGCTGGCAGGCGACGGATGCCGGCGATGCGATTTTTCTCTCCCGACTCGCCGAGGGGAGTGGCATGCCGGGCTACGGCCGGTGGTTGCTCACCACCTTCGCCGCGGCGTTCGCTCCCGAGGTTTCGGAAGACTGCCTGTACCTGAACGTGGTGGCGCCGGTGGCGCCCTCCGAACCATTGCCGGTGATGGTGTGGATTCACGGCGGCGGGCATCAGTTCGGTTCCGCGAACCCCTACGAGTCTCATTCCCTGCCTGCGCTGGGTGTGGTGCTGGTGACGATCAACTACCGGCTCGGGCTCTACGGCTTCCTCGCCCACCCGGACCTGGCGGCGGAGGATGCCCACGGCAGCACCGGCAACTACGGCATGCTCGATCAGATCGCAGCACTTGAATGGGTGCGGGACAACATCGCCGCCTTCGGCGGCGATCCGGACAACGTCACCATCTTCGGCGAGTCGGCCGGCGGCCATTCCGTGGGGCAGCTCATGGCCTCACCGCCGGCCCGGGGGCTGTTCCATCGCGCCATCGCCCAGAGTGGCATCGGCTTCTACCAGTTCCAGGCGACTGACCAGGCCATCGAGCGGGATAGCGGCTTCGGCGCCGGCCGGCGGGTGGCCGAGCTGGCCGGTGTCGCCGGTGACGACGAGATCGACGCGCTGCGTGGCCTGTCTCCAGAAGCGTTGCGAGACGTGGCGCTGAACCCAGAGGTGAGTGAGACCTTCCACCCGCAGATCGACGACTTCGTGCTGCCGGAACCAACCGCGTTGGCCTTCGCGGCCGGGCGCGAGGCGCCGGTCCCGCTGATGGTCGGCAGCAACGCCGACGAAGGCTCGGTGCTCTATCACTTCGGACTGACGCCGGTGGAGGGCACCGCGCTCGGGCAGCCGCGGACCGTGGCAGAGTGGGAGGCGATGCTCGACCATGCGTTCGGGCCCCGGGCCGGCAAGGTCGCGCTCGCCTACGGGGTCGACGGTGACCCGGACGTGGTGCCCGCGGCCGAGCTGCTCATGGCCGACAGCTGGTTCGGCCGCCACGCCTACTACGCTGCGGAGCGCCACGCGCGCAACGGGTTCCCCACGTATCTGTACTTCTACGAGCGCCGGCCACCGTCGCCGGAGCAGACGATCGGGGCGTCCCACGCCCTGGAGATCGCCCATGTGTTCGGCTCCCCGATGCTGCCGTTCTGGCCGACGGACGAGCGCGACACGGAGCTCACCGGCGAGATGCAGGGCTACTGGGCGCAGTTCGCGCGTATGGGCAACCCCAACGCGACCGGTCTGCCGACCTGGCAGGCGTTCAGCGAGCTGGCGCCGGGGGAGATGGCATTCGGTCACGAACGCAGTGGTTACGGGCCGGTGCTGCGGCGCGATCGCTACCTTGCCATGCGCGAGCAGTTCGCCGCCCGGGAACGGGCGGCGGCGATGGCTGACCCGGCGTTATCCGCCTCGAGAGGGCGCTGAGGCAACGATTCCGGCCGCGGTCAGCTCGGCGATGCTGGCGTCGTCGTAGCCGAACTCCCGCAGCACTTCGACCGAGTGTTCGCCGATGTCGGGCGCCCGCCGCGGTGGCGTCTGCGCCTGCGCCGACAGCTGGAACGGTGTCGCGAAGGTCCGTTCCACGCCGGGCAGCCCGGTCTCGTAGGGCACGATGACCCCGTTGGCGAGCAACTGCTCGTCGTCGACGACCTCGGCGTTTTTCGCCACCAGGCTGTAGACGATGCCGCTGGCGGCGAGCCGGCGACAGAGCTCGTCGGCAGCCATCAACCGAACCGCTGCGTCGATCTGCTCGCGGGCGTAGAACCGGTTCTTGAACAGCGGCTTCACCAGCTGCAGGCGTTCGTCCGCAAGCCATTGCGGCTGTTCCAGCAGCGCCACGAGTTTCGGCCAGTCCCGCTGGATGTTCTGCACCGCGATCAGCACGTGCCGGTGGTCGGCCGTGGTGTAGACGTTCTGCAGAGGGTTCGACCAGCCCTCCTGGTCACGGCGCGCCGCCAGGTCGACGCCGGCCAGCACCCCCTGCAGATTCAGGCCATTGGCCCAGGTGCCGGTAGCGGCCAGCGACGTTGACACCATGCTTCCCTCGCCGGTGCGATCGCGCCGGTACAGGGCCATCATGATGCCGCCGAACAGGGTCATGGCGGTGGCGTGGTCGCCGACGCCGCCGGCCGGCAGAGTCGGTGGCACATCCTTGTCGCGCATCATGTCGAGTATGCCGGTGCGGGCGAACCAGCCGGTCAGGTCGAAGGCGCGGCGTTCCGCGTCCGGTCCTTTCAGGCCATAGGCGGACACCTGGGCAAAGATCAGCCTGGGATTCACCTCGCGCAGCGTTTCCCACTCGAGCCGGTGCTTCGCGAGCTGGGCGGCGCTGAAGTTCACCACGAACACGTCGGCGCGTTCGAGCAGGCACATCAGCACGGCGTAGCCGCGCTCGGTGCTGATATCCAGCGCCAGCCCGCGGCGGTTGCGGTCGGTAAGCTGCCACGAGTACTCGCTCGGATGGCCCGCGGCGATGGAGCGGTGGCGGTCGCCGCTCGGCGGCTCGATCTTGATCACGTCGGCGCCGTAGTCGGAAAGTATCGTGGCGGCGCAGGGGCCGGCCAGGAACGAGGCGGCGTCGACGACCGTGAGGTCGGAAAACAGTTCGGACATGGCGCGTTCCGTTTACAGCAGCTCTTCGGCGAAGAATCGCAGGGTGTCCGGGTCGGCGGCGCCGACGTTGAGCTGGGTCACCGGGCTGTCCTTCCAGCCCTGCAGGCGCTCGCGGATGCGCGCCTTTGGGCCGCACAGCGCGATCTCGTCCACCAGCTCGTCGGGCACCGCGGCAAACGCCTGGTCGCGCTTGCCGGACATGAACAGGTCCTGGATCTTCTGCGCGGCATCGGCGTAACCCATGCGCCCGACGTGATCCTTGTGCACGTTGAAGGTCTTGGCGCCCATCCCGCCCACGTAGAAGCCGACGTTCTGCTTGATCTTCGCCCGTGCCCGATCGACGTCGTCGTCGATCACCACCGGCACGGCGGCAGCGATCTCGAAATCCGGCCGTTTTATCCGTATGGCTTCGGCGTATTGCTCGTTCATCCGGTACGGCGACAGGAACATGGGGATCCAGCCATCGAAAAGCTCGGCGCTGAGCGCCACGTTCTTCGGACCTTCCGCGCCGAGATAGACCGGAATGTGGTCGCGCAGCGGGTGCTGCATGAGCTTGAGCGGCTTGCCGAGCCCGGTGCCCCCGTCGAGCGGCAGCTGGTAGTGCTCGCCGGCGAAGCTGACCGGCTCCTGGCGCGCGACGATCTTGCGGAAGATCTGAATCCACTCCCGGGTCCGGGCCAGCGGCTTGGGATAGGGCTGGCCGTACCAGCCTTCGACCACCTGCGGGCCGGAGACGCCGATGCCGAGGATCAGCCTGCCGTTGGACAGATAGTCCATGGCCACGGCATGCATGGCTGCGCTGGCGGGAGTGCGCGCCGAGATCTGCATGATCGAGGTGCCGAGCTTGATCCGCGAGGTATGGGCACCGATCCACGCCAGCGGCGTGAAGCAGTCCATGCCGTAGATCTCCGGGCACCAGATGGTGTCGTAGCCCAGTGCTTCCGCCGTCTTCGCCAGCTCGACGATGCGCTCGCCCCCGGGCGGGCCCACGGGGCCGATGCCGAGTCCCAGTTTCATGTCTTCTCCCCTGCCGGATTCGTGACGTGAGGGTAGATTACACCCTAATCGTCCATCCGAGGCAGCGGCAGATCCGGCTAAGCGGACAGGCGGGCGCGCTGCTGCGCCCGCCGCTGGTCCTTGTCCTCGTACATGCGCTGGTCGGCTTCGGCCATCAGCGCCGCGATGTCGCGGTGGGTTGCAGGGTCGAAGCTAACGGCGCCCTGGCTGAACGCGATGTCATAGCCACGTCGAGCATCCCCGTTGTAGGCGGCTACCGCCTCTCGCAGGCGCTCGAGCACCGAAGCCAACTCGGTTGCGCTGGTGTTGGTGAGCAGCACGGCGAACTCGTCGCCGCCGAGCCGGCCGACCACGTCGGATTCCCGAAAAGTTCCCTGCAGCAGCCTGGCAAACTCGACGAGCGCGCGATCGCCCTCGGCGTGGCCGAAGCTGTCGTTGATGGCCTTGAACCCGTCGAGATCGAGATAGGCGAGCGCTGCCGGCCGCTGCAGTCGGCGGCACAGCGAGAGTGCGTGGGTGGCCAGCGCCTCGAATCCCCGCCGATTGGAGAGCATGGTCAGCTCGTCCATGGTGGCGAGCTGGACCGCAGCCAGTTCCTGTTCCGCCATTCTCGCCAGATCGCGGAGCAGCGCGATGTCATCCTGGGAGAACTCCCGGGGCTCACGGTCGATCAGACACAGCGTGCCGAGCTTGCTGCCGTTGGGAACCCTGAGCGGGCAGCCCGCGTAGAACCGGATGTTCGGATCACTCGATACCAGCGGGTTGTCGTGAAAGCGCTGGTCTGCCGCCGCATCCGGGACCAGCAGGACGTCATCCTGCAGGATGGCGTGGCCGCAGAACGAGATCTCTCGGGGCGTCTCGGTCGCGTCGAGCCCTTGGCAGGACTTGAACCACTGGCGGTCCTCGTCAACCAAGCTCACCAGAGCGATGGGGACGCCGAACAGCCGCTTTGCCAGCCGCGTGAGCCGGTCGAAGCGTTCCTCCGGCGATGTGTCGAGTATGTTCAGGGCGCGCAGGGTGTCGATCCGAGTGGCTTCGTCGTCGGGCTTTCGGGGTGCTTGCATGTGAGGGCTGCGCAGTCAATTGCCTGCTTGAGTATAGTCTGTTGGGGCGGACTGCAAGGTCGACGGTCGCTGCCGCCGTGCGTCGCGCGGCAAGGCGGTTCAGAACGGGGCGAGCCCCGGGGTTGCGACCCGCACGCGGTAGAGGGCCGTGGACGCCGTGAGGTAGAGAGACCTCAGGTCCGAATCGCCCCAGGTGAAATTGGCGCAGAACTCGGGCGTCCGCACGATCCCGAGCAGCGCGCCGCCGTCGCGGTGATACACGTACACGCCTTCCGGCCCGCCAGCGTAGAGGTTGCCCTGGATGTCGACCTTCAGACCGTCCGGGGCCGGGGACTCGCAGAACACGTCGCCACCGCTTAGGCCATCGCCGGTGAATTCGAATCGGCGTACGTGGCGGCGGGTGGTGTCGGCCACGAACAGGGCGGCGCCGTCCAGGCTCAGGCAGAGCCCGTTGGGCTGCTCGAAGTCGCCGGCGAGCAGCGTCAGCGAGCCGTCGACATCGATGCGGTACACGCCCTGGAAACCGAGCTCCACCGGACGCTCGACCCCATGCCGGCCCTGACGCCCGTAGGTGGGATCGGTGAAGTAGATCGCGCCGTCCGCTGCCACCACGATGTCGTTGGGGCTGTTCAGCTCGCGGCCCTGGAAATGGCTCGCCAGCACTTCCAGCCTGCCCCCCTGTTCCCTGACCACACGGCTGGTCGCGTGCTCGCAACTCAGCATGCGACCCTCGGCATCGTAGGTGTTGCCGTTGGCCATGTTGCTGGGCTCGCGGTAGATGCTGAATCCCGCCGCGTCGCTGTGCCGGTGAAGCCGGTTGTTGGGGATGTCGCTGAAGGTCAGGTGCTGCCCGAGCGGGTGCCAGATCGGGCCCTCGAGAAAGCCGAACCCGGTGCCGAGGGTCTCGCGTTTCGCGTCCACGTCGACGATCTCGTCGAGGCGCGGGTCGCGGCGGTCGATGCTCATGTTCTGGCCTCCGGCGCGACGGGCAGGCGGACGTCCGCGGTGCCGAACACCCGGGTCTCGCCCGCCGCGTTCTTCACCGTGAGATCGAGCTGGACCGTGCCGGCAGCCTCGTCGATGTCGGTGACGACGCCGCCGATGGTGCATGCTTCGTCCGCCAGCAGCGGCGCCCGGAAGACGGTGTCGATGTGCACCACCCGGGCCCCTGGCGACCACTGGTGAATCATGCTCGTGAGAAATCCCATGGCCATGATTCCCGGCACCAGCGCCCCAGGCAGTCCCTCCTTGCGGGCGCGCTCGTGGTCCTTGAAGCGGCCGCCGCGGCCCCAGCCGACGGCGTCGGCGAACGCGCCGGTATTGGCCAGGGAAGTGTCCGGATGGAACCGTGGCAGCTCGGCCCCGAACTCGACGTCGTGAACGCTGGCGACCGTCATGGGTCCGGCCGCTCGCGAATCACCATGCGGGAGTCGCTGGTGGCAACGTGAACCCCGTCCGGATCGTAGATCTCCATGCGCGAGACCACGAAGACCATGCGCCCCGAGCGCCCGCTCTTCGCGTAGATGTCGTGCAGGTGCGTTCGGCCGGTGAGGGGGATGCCGGGCCTGACCGGACCGATGGAGGTGACCGCCTTGCCGCCGTCCATGGGAATGCCGCCCAGGTTTGGGAAGTCGATGGGCAGGTGGCGACCGGCGGCGAGGCTCGCGAGGAATGCGGGCGTTGCCTGGAAGTCCTCGCGTTTCGGGTCCAGATATTCGGGCCGGCGCTCCCCGGACGCGCGCGCCACCGTGGCCAGTTTGTCCGCATCTAGAATGAAATCCCGGGTATCGAACTCGAGATCGAGGAATTCGGCTTTGAGGGCGTCGACGTCGACCATGCGCTGCTGTGGTGGCTGTGGTTCTCAGGGCGACATTGTAGCCGGGATTCCGTCGGCGCCTGGACGAAAGTTGAACACCCGGGCGGCGTTCTCGCCGAGCACGGCCGCGCGCCGGGCGGCCGTAAGTTCGGCCACGGACCGGCGGATCTGGGCCGGTGCCTCCAGGGTCGAATCGACGTGGGGGTAGTCGGAGCCCCACAGGATGTTCCGCTCGCCGACCAGATCTAGCATGGCGTCGATGGTGCGCTCTTCAGGCTCGGCGACGAAGTAGCAGTTCCGCCGCACGTAGTCGCCGGGCTTCAGCTGCAGCGGCGTCGGGGCGAGACCGCCGAGCACGGCGTGCTTCTCGTCCAGGCGGTCCATGAGGAACGCGGCCCAACCGCAGCCGGCTTCGACGCTCACCATCTTCAGGGTCGGAAACCGATCGAACAGGCCGTCGACGATGGCAGCCGCCAGGGCGGGCATGATCTGCCCGGGCGCTCCGAGGCCGAAGCTGAACACGGGGCCAGGTCCCGGGAGGGCCTGGGTCCATCCGGAGAACGGCGCTGCCGAGCCGGAGAAGCGTACGATCACGTGCAGGCAGCCGGGCAGATCGGCTTCTGCCAGGCGCGCCCAGATCGGGTCGAAGTGCGGATCGCTCGGGCGGCGGCCCTCCACGGTTTCCGGCGGCACGAACAGGCCCCTGAACCCGCTCGCCAGGCAGCGATCGAGCTCTGCCGCCGCCGTGTCGACGTCGCGCCAGTTCACGGTGGCGATGGCGGCGACCCGACCGCCGGCGGCCGCGGCGAATTCCTGCTGCCAGCCGTTGTAAGCCCGGCAGTAGGCCGAAATCAGCGGAAGGTCGTCCGTGGGGGTAGGCAGGATGCCGATCGTGGGGAAGCTCACGCAGCCATCCAGGCCCCAGTCGTCGAGCAGCGCCAGCCGCGCATCCGGGTCGTAGCTGGCAGGGGGGCAGCCGTCGAGATAGGACAGCGTACCCTGGAACAGCTCGCGGCGGTCGCGGTCCACCCCGCCCAGGCCCGCCAGCCCGCGGGGCAGCACCACCTGGTCCGCGATCACGAGCGCCTCGGCGCCGTCCGCGCCTGGCTCCACCCGGATCGCGCGGTCGCGGAACTCGGGTTCGAGTCGCTCGAGCCACAGGTCCGGCGGCTCAAGCACGTGAGAGTCGCAGTCGATGATCATCCAGACTCAACCTCGCTTGCCGACAGCGGGTACCATTGGGGAGGATGCCACAGGCAATTGCAATGGCGCTGAGCGGGGCCGCCGTGGGGGCGGGCCGCTGAGGCGCGAACCGTCAACGGAGAAGCCCGGACAGTGATGGAGCTGGATCCGCGCAACAGGGGGTTCCGGTGGCGCTCCGCCAGCGGCCCCTATCGCCTGCTGACCCCGGCACAGGCAGGGCAGTACGACCAGCTCGGTTTCGTGCTCGTGCGGGGCGCAATCGACCCGGACACGGTCCGGTCGGTGACGGCGGCCATCGATCCGTTCGAGCAGCGCGTCGAGCAGACGCTTCGGGACCGGTTCGGTGGCCGCCACCTGATCGCCCGCGCGGATGCCATTACCTTCAGCGTCCATCTGGTTACCCGCTCGCCCGTGCTCAATGCCTTCAGCCGGCACGACGTGTTTCAGCGACTCTGCCACGACACCCTCGGCGTCCCGGCACGTCTCTACTGGGATCAGGCGGTGTACAAGAAGCCCGGTAACCCCGAGGAGTTCCCCTGGCACCAGGACAATGGCTACACCTACGTGGAGCCCCAGCAGTACCTGACCTGCTGGGTGGCGCTGACCGACGCCACGGAAGAGAACGGTTGCCCCTGGGTGGTTCCTGGCGCGCACCGCCAGGGCACGCTGCGGCACCGCGAGACAGCGCTCGGCATGCAGTGCCTCAGCGAGCCCGAGGGCGCAGTGGCGGTTCCGGCAAAGGCCGGTGACATCGTGGTCTTCTCCTCTCTCACGCCGCACCGCACCGGGCCGAATCTCACCGATGGAGTGCGGAAGGCCTACATCCTGCAGTACGCGCCAGATGGCGCGGTGGCTCATCGTCCAGGCGCGGCCGCGCCGGAACTCCAGAACGATCCCGACCGCCAGTACCTGGTGGCGCAACAGCAATAGAGGATCGCAGCGCGGGTTCGGGTAGCTCGCGCGGGATGATATGCGCGGTCCGGTCTTTCTTCAGCCTGGCGCGGAGGCGGTCGAATCAGCGAGGCAGTCCGCGCAGCGGCAGCCCCGCCGCCTGATACGCTGCGTCGATCAGGCGCATCTGCCGGACGGCGTCGTTGGCGTCCGTGAGTAGCGGCGCGCCATGCTCGACCGCATCGAGAAAGGCGTCGAGCTGATAGCCGTAGCTGGGACGCCGGTCGAGCTGCTCCACCGTCTCCACGCCGGCCACGGTCAGTTCCAGCCGGTGACCCATCTGCGGCACCAGCGGGTTGACCACGTGCATGCGCCCCGTGCTTCCGGTCACCGTCAGAAACGCCGAGAAGCGCGCGTCCGCTCGCATGTCGCCGGAGGTGGTGGCGCTGGCGCCGTCGGGCAGTTCCAGTTCGGTTTGCAGCACCACGTCGACGTCGGGTGGTCCGACCTCGGCGCTGGCGGCTACGACCTTGGGCTCGCTGCCGCTGACGTGGCGAACCCAGGACAGGGGATAGCAGCCGATGTCCATGGTGACGCCGCCGCCAGTGGCGTAGTTCATGCGGATGTCGCCTGGGTCGGTGACCGGGATGTGGAAGGCCGCATCGATGCGTTGAACCTTGCCGAGGGTCCCGGAGGCATACAGCTCGCGGGCCCGGTGGAACAGCGGATGGTAGCGGTAGTGGAAGGCATCCATGGCCACCCGGCCGTGCCGGCGCGCGGCCGCGGCCATCTCCTCGGCCTCGGCGGCGTTGCAGGCGAACGATTTCTCGCACAGCACGTGTTTGCCTGCCGCCAGCGCTTTCAGGGTCCACTCGTGGTGCGCGGGGATGTGCAGCGGCACGTACACCGCGTCGACCTCCGGGTGGGTGACGACGGCATCGTAGCTGTCGAGCA
>JBFISC010000057.1:0-16140 GCA_041608775.1 Pseudomonadales bacterium
CGGGCGGCGCCGCGGCGCCGACGCACGGATGCCACCAGAGGCATGGCTCCACGCGTCGTGGCAGCCCCGCCGAGCATCGCCGTGCTCCCGCTCGCGCGCGCGACCATGACGGCAGCGGAAGCCACGCTCTCAGAGAGCCTCAGGGAAGATCTGATCAACGGCCTGTCCATGGTGGACGGCTTTCAGGTTGCCTCCCGTACCTCAGGGTCGAGCCATCGGGATTCCGCCGCGAGCGCCGAAGAGATCGCCCGGCAGCTGGGCGTGCGCTATCTGCTCGAGGGCAGCCTTCGCTGCGCCGACGATCGGGTGCGCGTCTATCTGCAGCTCATCGACGTCTATGCCAGCGGGTTCTCCGTCTGGGCAGATCATTTCACCCGCACGATGGAGGACCTGTTCGCGCTGCAGGACGACATCGTTCGCCGGGTCATCGATGCCCTGAGCGCGCTGCTGCGACCCACCCTGCCTGGGGAGTTCGACCTCAGGCCTCGCTGAGCCCGGCTGGTCTAGTCGTCCTGCCGACGGTCGGGGTCCACCACGGTCACAGGAAACGGTTTCGTCGCCTCGCCGGCGTACAGCGACCGGTGGGGGAACGGAATCTCGATGTCGGCGGCGTCGAAGGCTGCCTTGATCTCGGCGGTGATGGAGTTGCGCAGCGGCAGGAAGTTCTCCCGTGCCGCCCACACCGAGAACTGGATGTTGAGGGCGGAGTCGCCGAAGCCGAGGAAAATGAAGAGCGGCGGCGGCTCATCCAGGCACAGGCGGTTGCGGTCCGCCACCTCGAGGAGCACTTCGCGCACGCGATCGACGTCCTCCTTGTAGGCCACGCCCAGAGCCAGGTCCAGGCGTCGGATGGGATAGCGGGTCAGGGTGGTCACTTCGGACTTGATCAGCGTTTCGTTGGGAATCCTGACGAAGAGGTTGTCGAAGGTGCGCAGCTTCACGCTCAGCGCGTCGATGGACAGCACCTCGCCGGTGGTGGTGCCGACCCGGATGATGTCGCCCACCTCGAACGGCCGCTCGCCGATCAGGAACAGACCGCTGATCAGATTCGAGGCAGACGTCTGAGAAGCAAACCCGATGGCCACCGTGAGGACCCCGGCGGCCCCCATCAGCACGCCGAGGCTGAAGCCGAGCTCACGCAGCGCGGACGCCAGGAACAGAGCCAGCACGCCGTAGAAGACCAGCCGCCGCATGAGCTGGGAGTGGTGCGCGGAGAAGCGATCCTCGGCAAAGCGGGTGACCAGCCGCGAGCAGAGCGGCGCCAGCACCACGCCCAGGGCGAACAGGAACGCCGCGCGCATGACCATCGCAAACGTGTCGTTGGCCAGTACTTCCAGCACCCCGCTCATGGACGGTCTCCGAACAGCTCGCTGAACGCGCGCACCAGGCCGCCGGACGTGCGCGGCTCCCGCGGTCCGGACAGCCGCTCGGTCGCGCCGGCGAATTCGGGCGCATCCTCTTCCACATCCAGGGCCGCCAGATCGGAGTCACCGCCGCGGGTCAGCGACAGCGGCTCGGTCCACAGACCGCCATCCGCGGCGCCGTAGACGGAGAGCATCTGCACCGGCAGGCTCAACCGGTCCAGGGGCAGCGGCGTGTCCGCCTCGTTCCTCACCTGAAACGGGGTCACCGCCCGATGCGCCCGGCGCGGCAGCTCGGCACGCAGGTGGCGGGCCCGGGTACGGCCCGAATAGCACAGCTCACCTTCGCGGGTGGTCGACCCGAACCAGGTGTCGGACAGGGGCAACGACGGGATCTCGCGCAGCAGCCGGTCACCGGCGCCGACGCGGACGGCCACCACCACCGGCGTGGAGACGTACAGCGTGATTGCCTCGCCCTGGGGCAGAAACACGGGCTGCCGCGGACGGATCACCACCGGTCGGTCCAGCAGGCAGGGGACCAGCGTCAGGCGTGGGTCCGGGTCGGCGACCATGAAGCGATCGGCGCCATCGTCGTCGATGCTGCCGACGGCCACGGCCAGCTCTGCTTCGGCAGGCGCGTCGGCCTCGTCGTCGTCATGGCGATGCAGCAGCCGCCACTCGCCCGGCGCGTGATGGATGTCGAGCGCAAGCGGGCCGAGCCGGCAGGTCAGGATACGGTCGGTCGGCACCTCCAGCGGCGCCCACCAATGTTCTGGTCGCTCCGACATGAGCGCGCATCCTGCGCAATCGCCGCGGCGTAGGCAAGCGCCACGATCAGTGATCGTTCAGCGATGCCAGCAGCAGATCCACGAGCCGCTGCTGGTTCTTGTGCAGGAGGCCGCGGGCGTCGTCGAGACTGACCCAGGCTGCCCGGTCGACCTCCGGAAAGCGCCGGGTGCGCCCGGAGCGGGGCGGCCACTCCAGCTCGAACTCGTTGCTGCGCAGCTGCTCCGGGTCCGGCGCCGCGGACTCTACCGCGAACGCGTGAATGGTCTTGCCATACATGCTGATCGGCGCGAGCGCGACGAACTCCCCGGTGACGGTCTGGCCGGTCTCTTCCCGGAATTCCCGAAGGGCGGCATCCAGGGCCGGCTCGTCGCCGAACTCGCCCTTGGGAACGGACCATGCGTGGGCGTTTTTGTTTTTCCAGAAGGGCCCGCCGGGATGAACGAGGAACAGCTCGACCGCGCCGCGGTCGCGCCGGTAGACCAGCAGGCCGGCGCTCTGCCGCGTCACGGCAGCGCGAACGCCACCAGGTAGTCGCCGCGGGTGGTCCCCGCAGCGCCGTGGCCGCCGGCGGCGATCACCACGTACTGACGGCCGCCGAGGCGATAGCTCATCGGCGTCGCCTGGCCGCCGGCCGGCAGGCGGCCGCGCCACAGCTCGGCGCCGGTCTCCACGTCGAACGCGCGGAGAAAATTGTCCGTGGTGGCACCGATGAACACCAGGCCACCGGCCGTGACGATGGAACCGCCGATGTTCGGCACGCCCTGAATGTGCCAGATCGGCCAGGGCGCGAGATCCCGGGTGGTGCCGAGGGGCACCTGCCACTGGATTGCACCGGTGGCCAGATTCATCGCCACCAGGGTTCCCCAGGGCGGGGCCGTGCACGGGATCCCGAGGGGCGACGTGATGAGCTCCCGGCGCATGCCGTAAGGCGTGCCGGCCTGCCGGGCAAACTCGGAGTCCGGATAGGTACCGGACTCGTAGAGCTGCACGACCTGCTCCCGCTCGATGAGCTGCACGACGAACGGCAGGTTGTTGACGTTGGCGATCACCAGCTGTCGGTCCGGATCGACGGAGACGCTGCCCCAGTTCACGCCTCCCGTGTAGCTCGGCCAGAGAATCGTGCCCTCGAGGCTCGGCGGGGTGAAGATGCCTTCCGAGCGGAACCCGTCGAGCAGCGCCTCGCAGCGGCCGCGGTCCCAGAACGTGAACCCCCAGGCATCCTCACCGGAGAGAGGGCCATGATCAACCAGCGGCGGCAGCGCGGAGAACGGCTGGGTCGGTGACAGCACTTCCCCGGCCACCCCGCCCTGAGGCACCGGCCGCTCGGTGACCTCGAACAGCGGCTGGCCGGTCTCGCGGTGAAACACGAACAGCATTCCGGTCTTGGTGCCCTGCACCACCGCCGGGATGTCGGCGCCGTCGCGCCGCAGGGTCAGCAGCACCGGCTGCGCGGGCACGTCGTAGTCCCAGACGTCGTGATGCACCAGCTGCTGCGACCACACCACCTCGCCGCTGGCCGCGTTCAGGGCAACCAGGGAGTTGGCGTAACGGTTGTCGCCGGGACGCTCGCCGCCGTAGAAATCCGGGCTGGCGGAACCCACGGGCACGAACACGAGGCCGCGCGCCACGTCCACCGACAGCACCGACCACGCGTTGGCGGCTCCGGTGGCCCGGGCCGCGGCCTGCGACCACTCCGCATACACCGGGTTGTCCGGCGTGCGGGGAATGGGATCCCAGAGCCAGGCCAGCGCGCCGGTGCGGGCATCGAACGCCCGGACGATGCCGAGCTCGACGTCGACGGCGCGGTTGTCGCCGATGGCCGATCCGGTGATGACCAGGTCGCCCCAGATCGCCGGCGGCGATGTAACCAGGTAATCGCCCGGGTCCCGCGGCCGGGTCGCCTCGTTCAGGTCGACGGCGCCGTCCCGGCCGAAGCCGGCGCATGGGCTGCCGGTGGCGGCATCCAACGCGATCAGGCGCGCATCCAGGGTGCCGAAGAAAATGCGCAGGCTGCAGGCCGAGCCCCGCGGCGCCCGGGCATCGCGCCAGGCGCTGACGCCGCGGGAGGTGTTCTCGGAGTAGTGCCGGTCCTTCGGCAGCCCGGCGTCGTAGCGCCACAGCCGCTCACCGGTGGCCGCGTTCACCGCGTGCACCTGGGCATACGGCGTGCTCAGGTAGAGCACCCCGTCGAGGAGGATGGGCGTCGCCTCGAACGCCATCCGTTCCCGGCTGGGAAAACCTTCGCCCAGATCGCCGGTGCGGTAGGTCCAGACCGTGGCCAGCTCAGCGACGTTGGCGGGCGTGATCTGATCGACCTCGGCAAAGCGGCTGCCGCCGGGGTCGTTGCCCCAGGCGGGCCATTGGGTGTCCCCGGGGATCGGCGCCGCCCCTGCGCCAGCGCCCTCAGCGACGGTGACCGCCGACACGAGGCCGCCGATCAGGACCAGCCGCATGGCCCGCACCGCCACCGAGCGATAGGTCTTCATGTCCAGCTCCGGGCGCCGCTTCGACGGCCCGATCATACGCGAGCCGGACCGGATCGCGCGCGAACCGGGCTCGATCGCGGCAGCGACCCACGCCCCTCTCTGCCGTCTCAGCGGGTCGCGGCGGATGCGAGGTCAGCCAGACTCCCGGCCTCGAGGATCTCGATCCAGTAGCCGTCCGGATCGCGGATGAAGGCCAGGCCCTTCATCTTTCCCTCGTCGGGACGCTTTACGAACTCCACGCCCAGCTCATCGAAGCGCCGGCAGGCTGCCGCGACGTCCGGCACCGACAGGCCAATGTGACCGAATCCCTGAGGCGCCCGGTTGCCGTCGTGATAGCCGGCGAACTCGGCGTCGCGCTCGGTACCCCAGTTGTGGGTGAGCTCGATCAACGCCCGCTGGCGGAAGGTAAACGCCGTGCGCGCCCGCGGTTCGTCCGGCAACTGCCCATCCCCGGCCCGCAGATAGCCGACGAAGTACAGCGAGAACGCCATCTCCGGAAAGTCCAGGCGCTTGAACAGGGTCATGCCCAGCACGTCGCGATAGAACGCCAGCGAACGCGCCGGGTCCCGGATCCGCAGCATCGTCTGGTTCATGACGAAGTCGCCCGTCTCCGGGACGTTGGGATCGACGCCCTCGAGCGTCTCGTCGGAACTCATGGAACCCCCCGGTTGCCGCTACTTGTTGAAACGCCGAATGGCGCTCTCCCACGCCCGGCTCATCTCTCCCAGGGCGGCCTCGGCGCCCTTGCGCATCTCGTCCCAGGCCGCCTCGCCGGCGTCCTGCATCTCTTTCAGCTGGGTGCGGGCGCGCTCGCGCTGCTCGGCCATGTCCTTCAGGGCTTTCTCGTACTGCAGCCTGGCGTCGGCCTGGGCTTCCCGGGCTTTGGCTTCGAGCCTGGTGATCTCGGCGTTCCACTCGTCCAGGCGCGCTTTCAGTTTTGTTACGTAGGCGTCTCGTTCGCTCATGTCGTCCTCCTTACTGGCTCGCTTGGGATTATCGCATCCCCGGGGCGCCGGCAGCCGAGCCACGCCGGCGAGGATGGATGGCAGTCCGCGGCGGCGACCACGACGGTAACCGCCAGCCGCCGCAGGCGACGGGTCACGGACCCGCAGGATGCTCCGTCGCCGGACCGTAGACCCAGCGCTTCCAGCCGCTGCGCTGGAACGGTCGCCAGTCCGCCTCGTGCTGGGCAAGCCGATCCGCCAGCAGGTACAGGGTGCTGGCGTTGAAGCCCAGGCCGACGTGGCTGCCGTAAACCTCCACGTTCTCGGCGATGGGCGACGGCGCCTGACGGGCAAACTGCCAGGGGACAATGCCGTCGCCGCGGGAATAGACAGCGCTGGCCGGGACATCGGGCAGCGGGTCGCTCGCCAGCACCCGCAGCCGGCGAGCCTCTTCGGGCCCGATGGCCCCGTCCCCGAGACGGCCGATCACCCGCTGGGCCCGGGAACGGTCCGGCGTGCCGCCGATGGGGCTGCCGAGGGTAATCACCTGACGGACCCATTCCGGATACTGGTGCGCCAGCAGCCGGGCGTACACGCCGCCCAGGCTCCAGCCCACCAGGCTGACCCGGCGCCCGCCGCCGGCCCGCCAAACCTGCCGCAGCCGCTCACCGAGACGGGCCTGCAGATCCGGCATCGCGGGGCCGAGATTGCGCCCCAGGGTCCAGCCGCTGGTGGCATGTCCCTGAGCGGTCAGATAGCCGCGTATCACGGTTGTGGAGCCGTCGCTGGCCCCGAAGCCCGGCATGACCAGCACGGGATGGCCATCGCCCCGCGGCGCCAGCGCCAGATAGGGCGCGGCCGGCGCCAGGGAGGCCATCTCCATCAGCGCGCGCGGGCCTTCGGTGAGGGCCAGACGTCGATCCCGGGTTACCGGCTGCTGCTGTCGGCCGGCACGGGCGGTCTCGGTCATACGGGCAATCTCGCTGTCTGTGATTGATATGTTGCATAGCAACATAGGGCCTCGCGGCCACAAGTCAAGGGCCTGCCTCGAAAAAATCCAGGAACGCCGGGAGTGGCGCGCTGACCCGCAGCGCCGGCAGCGGGAACGCGAGGCCCGGCTGTCGGTGGTCGAGGGTTCTCAGGTTGGCGAGAAATCGCTGCCGCGGGCCGGGGCGAACCCGCTCAAACCTGTCAAGGAACTGGCCCCAACTCGAGGAGCCATGGTAATGCAGCGGCGGCTCGGGCACCCGGCGCGAAGCGGTGTACAACGGGGGGAACAGCCGCCGATACGCTTCCAGGTGATAGAGCCAGGAGCCGCCCTTCACCGTGCGCGCCGTCGGGTGTGCCTGCGCCACCGCGGCGAACATGGCCTTGAGCTCTGCCCGCCGGCGCGGGATCCGGTCTTCGGCCAGCGGGCTGACGCCCACCCCTTCGGCATTCGTGAAGTGAATCTTCACTACCCCGTCCGGACCCGGCTCGTCGTAGGCAAAGCAGCCGAACCGGTGCTGTCCGGGGGGTGGCCGCTCGGCCGCCGCGCGACGGAAAACCGAGTCGGTCCAGGCCAGCCGGGCGGCATGGTCGGGGCAGTCGCGCAGGCCGTCCAGGTATTCGCGCCAGAGCGGGGCGGTGGCCGCAGCAGCACAGTCCCGCTCAGGCGCCGGCAGCATGCCAAGGCCGAAGCGCCGGTGCAGGTTGGTGAACAGCGTGAGCGTATCCGCCAGCGGTCGCCCGCCCCGCTCGGCCAGGGTCTCAGCGAAACGGAGCTGCAGATCGAAGTAGTCCCGCAGGCGGTCCGCCCGTTCGCCGCGCGCATCCATGAGTCCCTGGGTCGTCGTGGTCAGCGTCCTGTCTGCGTGGAAGATCGCGCGCTCACAGCACGCTGCCGGTTTCCCTGGGCTCCGCCCGCAGCGCCGCCAGCCGCTCGGCGCGCCGGTCGAGGCTCGCACGCAGCCGGGCGTGACGGGCCGGCGTGAGCGGGTAGTTCCAGATCAGCCGCAGGGCGAGCCCGTAAAAGAAAATCGGTCCCAGACAGTAAACCAGGCGCAGCGACAGCACCCCGGCCTCGGTGCTGGCGGCGACGCCGCCGGCGGGATCGAATCCCAGCAGGCCGACGATGTTGAGCGACACCCCGGTGCCGAAGGCGATGGCCAGCTTCTCGGAGAAGCCGAGAAACGCGAAGTAGCTCCCGGCGCGGCTGCGCCCGGAGCGCGCGGCGTCCACGTCCACCACGTCGGCCATCATCGCCAGCGGCAGGAACTGCAGACCACCGAAGCAGAAGCCCTTGACGATGAACAGCAGGAAGAACACCAGGTAGTCGCCGTAGTCGAGCAGCAGATTGGCGCCGCTCACCGCTGCCACGGTCAGCAGCGTGCACATGAACGCCCGATGCTTGCCGATGGTGCGGCCGAGCCAGAGCCAGAACGGAATGGCTCCCAGCCCGGCAATGAAATAGAAGAAGTAGGCGGCGCCGATGGTGGGCACGCCGACGATGTCGCGGATGAAGAACAGCGAGACGGCGTTGCGGAAAGATTCGCCGAAGTAGACCAGCACGGCGATCAGCAGCACCCGCAGCATGGGGCCGTTCTTCATGACCAGTTTGAGGCCGTCCCTGAACGACGGCCGCGCCTCGGTGGTGGCCCGTTCCGGCGGCTCCTTCACCAGGCCGACCACGAGCGCCGTGCACAGCGGGAGCACGAGAATGATGGTGAAGGCGAGCCCGGCCAGCACCGGCCCGGTGAGGGTGGCGCGATCCACCACCTGCTTGTCGCCGAAGTCGCCGCGGAACGCGCCCACCGCATCCTGCCAGAGGGTGCGGAACACCTCGCCCACCGCGGCACCGTCGGCCCGGATCTCGACGATCATCGGCACCGCGGCCGCCACCATCAGCCCGACCAGCACGTAGACCTCGCGCGATGCCGTGACCCGGCTGCGCTGGTGGTAGTCGGGGGAGAGCTCGGCACCCCAGGCGCGATGGGGCAGCGCGATCATGGTGCTGCCGATGAAGAACACCGCCAGCCACACCAGAAAGTAGACCATGCCGACGCCGGGCTCCGGCATGAACAGATTGTAGACGCCGAGCATCATCACGGCGGCGCCGACCACGACCCAGGGTTTGCGCCGGCCGAACGGGGTGTGCACCCGGTCCGAGATCTCGCCCATGATCGGATCGGTGATCACGTCGGTGAGTCTGGCCAGCATCAGAATGGTGCCCACCGCCGCCAGGCTGATGCCGAGACCACCCGAATAGTGGGCGGGAATCCAGATCGACAGCGGGTAGCCGATCACGGCTAGCGGCAACCCCAGCGAGCCGTGGGCGAAAATGGTCTTGCGCGGCAGCACCTCGCTCACTCGATCTCCCCTCGAAAGCGGTCGGACCCCCAGCTTACCCGACGCGATGAGCCGGCGGGGAGCGGTAGCAAGGACCGAGCCGGCACGACTACGAGTAGCCCGGCGGCGGCGCGAACCCGCCGAGCTCCCGGCCGAGCAGGCGCGCAAAATCGATGCAGGTGTGGTCGTTGAACTCGGCGCTCACCGCCTGCAGGCCGATGGGCAGGCCGTCCTGGGCGGGTCCGGTGGGAAACACCGTGCTCGGCAGGTAGGCGACGGTAACGAGCCCAGCCCAGAACACCTGCTGGAAGTAGGGCTGCTGCTCGTTGTCCACGCTGAGGGTCCGCGCCTCGAACGGCTGGTGATCGTGGGGGAACGCGGTCGTCGCCATCTGCGGGCAGATCAGAATGTCCCAGTCGCGGAAGAACTCGCGCCAGGCCAGGCGCAGGGTTTCGCGGCCGTTGTTGTACCGCACCCAGTCGCGATGCTGCTGCACCGCTGCCCGCGCCATCATCGCTTCGCCGCTGTCGTCGTCGGGATCCAGGGCCGCCACCCGGGCCGCAGTCTCGGCAAACGCATCGTCCGGCATGCCCGCGGCCATCACCCCGTTGAGCATGTAGGTGTAGATCAGATGGCTCGTAGCCACATCCACCCGTGGTCGCGCCGTGTCCGAGACGGTGGCACCGTGGCCGGCGAGCAGATCACCCACCGCCTGGACCCGGTCGGCGATTTCCGTAGCCACCGGTGCCCGCGCTTCGCTCGGCCAGAGCGCCACCCGGTAGTCCTTCAGCGACGCTTTGTCCGGCCGCGGCAGATCCAGCTTCCAACCCGGGGCATGGAGCGGATCGGGACCCGCGATCACGTCCATGGCCATCGCCAGATCCTCGGCGCTGCGGCCCAGCGGGCCCACCACCGCGATGTCCGGCGGCGCCACCATGCCGGGCAGGGAGTGTCCCTGGAACGGCACCACCCCCCAGGTCGGCTTGTGCCCGTACACGCCGCAGAAGTGCGCCGGGTTGCGGATCGAGCCGCCGATGTCGGAACCGCTCTCGAGGCCGGTGAACCCGGCAGCCAGCGCCGCCGCGCTGCCGCCGGAGGAGCCGCCCGGGGTGCGCTGCGGATCCCAGGGATTGCCCGTGGTGCCGTAGATGTCGTTGTAGCTCTGGAAGTCCGCCAGCTGCTCGGGCACGTTGGTCTTGCCCATGAAGTGCGCGCCCGCGGACTTGAATCGGCTGACCACCTCCGAATCCGTGTCGGCGACGTTGTCCCTGAACGCCGCGACGCCCCAGCTGGTCGGCAGCCCGGCAATGTTGTAGGACTCCTTGATGGTCATGGGCACACCGTGCAGCGGGCCCAGGTCACGGCCGCCGGCCAGGGCCTGGTCGGCGGCATCGGCAGCCGCCCGGGCCCGCTCGAAATCCCGCACGACCACGGCGTTGAGCACGCCGTCGTAGCGTTCGATGCGGTCGATGTAGAGATCGGTGAGCTCGCGGCTGCCGATCTCCCTGCGTTTGATCCGGCGGGCGAGCTCGACGGCGGATTCGAATGCCACGGACATGGAAACGTTCCTCCGGACGGGAAGCTGAATTCTGCGGCATTTCGCCGGAGTGCTCCACGGCGCCGGCCAGCGGGGGCGACCTCCGGGGCGGACAGCAGGGGCCGACAGAAGGGCTCGACGATAGATGTATACTGCTGGGCCGCGGCGCATGGTGCGTCGCAGGTGCCGGATGCTCGGGAAATCGGTGCAAATCCGATACTGACCTCGCAACGGTAATCGAGTGATGGCTGCCACCACTGCGTGCAACGCAGACAGCCACTGGCGTGCCGGTCCACCGGCCCCGGGAAGGCGGCAGACATCGTGATCGCCGGTCGAAGCGACCGGGGCCGGTCGAAGCGACCGGGGCCGGTCGAAGTGACCGGGGATCAGCCTCGTGAGTCCGGAGACCGGTCTGGCATCGAATCGTGGACTCCGCCCGAGGACCCGGCGGCCAACCGAGATCTCCCCATGGAATTCAGAACCGTCCCCGGCCGCTGGACCCCGGCGATCCTGCTCTGCCTGTGCCTCGGACCGGTGGCCCGCGCCGACGACGGCCAGCCGCTGACGTTCAGCGCGAGCCGGTGGGAAGAGCTGGTGGTGGTGGGCAGCAGCCTGCCGCGGCCGGCCCGGGAAGTCGGCAGTGCGGTCACCGTGCTCACGGCCCGTGACATCGACATCCGCCAGATCAATCTGGGGGCCGACCTGCTGCGCGTCGTGCCGGGGCTGGCGGTCAACCGCAGCGGGCCCGAGGGCAGCGTGGCCCAGGTGCGAATCCGCGGCGCCGAGGGCAACCACACGCTGGTGCTGATCGACGGCATCGAGGCCAACGATCCGGGAATCAGCTCCGAGTTCAATTTCGGTGATCTGCTGACCTTCGACGTGGGCCGCATCGAGGTGCTGCGCGGCCCGCAGAGCGCGCTCTACGGCAGCGATGCCATCGGCGGGGTGATCAGCATCGAGACCGCAACGCCGGCCCAGGGCGTGCAGGCACGCGGCGAGGTGGAAGCCGGATCCTTCGGCACCCGCCAGGTCGGCGGATCGATTGCCGCTGCCGGCGACCGGCTGTCCGGCCTGCTGTCCGCCTCCCGCTACCGCACCGACGGCGTCAGCGCCTCGGCCATCGAACCGGAACGGGACGGGTTCGAGACGACGACCCTGCACGGCAAGCTCGGCGTGGACATCACAACCTGGCTCGACGCGCAGCTGGTGCTGCGCGAGAGTGACAGCGAGGTGGACAACGACCGCCAGGACTTCGACTGGCCCCCCACGCCCACGGAAGGACTGATCGTCGACGCCAACAGCCAGACCGAGGCGCGGGGACGCTACGGCCTGCTGGCACTCAACGCGGAGCTGCTGGACGGCGCCTGGCTGCATCGCGCGGCCGTCGGTTACACCAGAACGAAGGCCGACAGCTTCAGCGACGGGGCGCGCAGCAACGGCACCCGCGGCAAACGGCGCAAGTTCGAATACCAGACCACCCTGCGCTTCGCCGGCGGCAGTCTGCAGCACGCCTTAACCGCCGGCATCCAGCGCGAGCTGCTGGGTTTCGAGAACCTGTCCACCGCGTTTCCCGGCGCCAACCAGACTCGGAGCGACGATCAGACCAGCGTGATCGGCGAGTACGCCGTGTTGCTGCGTGACGCCGCGTCGCTATCGCTGTCGTTGCGCCACGACCGCAACGATCGGTTCGACGACGCCACGACCGTCCGCGCCACCGGCTCGTATCTGCTCGAGGCTACGGGCACCCGGCTGCATGCCAGCTACGGCGAGGGCATCACCAACCCCACGTTCACCGAGCTGTTCGGCTTCGACCCGGACAGCTTCGCCGGCAACCCGGACCTGGCGCCCGAGCGCTCGGAGAGCTTCGACATCGGGGTCGAGCAGGCACTGTTCGGCGGCCGCGCGCTGGTGGATCTGACCTGGTTCGACGCCACCCTCGACGACGAGATCGTCACGGTGTTCGATCTCGTCAGCTTCGTCGCTTCGGTGGAGAACCAGCGCGGCAGAAGCGATCGGCAGGGCGTGGAGCTGAGCGTGCAGGCACGCCTCAGCCCGGCCTGGTCCCTGCAGGGCAGCTACACCTACCTGGATGCCACCGACCCGGACGGCCGCCGGGAAGTGCGCCGGCCCAGCCATTCCGGCAGCGTCAACGTCAACTACGCGTTCCTCGAGGGCCGCGGCAACCTCAATCTGGGCGCCGTGTTCAACGGCGACCAGCGCGACAGCGAGTTCATCTCGACCACACCGGCCACCCGGGTCACCCTGGATGGGTACGCCCTGGTAAACGTCGCCGCCAGCCTCGACGTGAACGACCGCCTGCAGCTGTTCGCGCGCGCCGAGAACCTGCTCGACGAGACCTACACGGAGGTCTTCGGCTACCGCTCACCGGGTGCCGCGGGCTACCTTGGCGTGCGGTTGCGGCTCTAGCCGCAACCATCTGTAACGTGGCAGGTCGAACGACCATGGGCATGCGACTCGGTCCGACCGTCAGGGCGCTGCTGACGGCGATGCTGGTGAGCGCGACCAGCAACGCCGGCGCCGCGCTGGAATACGTGTGGCAGGACGACTTCGCCCCCGCCGACCAGGTCCGGCTGCGACTCTGGATCGACGAGACCGCCGCGGCTCTCGAACGCCTGGTGGGGGAGCTGCCCATGCGGGTGCGGGTCCACTTCCATCGCCGCGACGGCGCCCGGGAGCCGGTACCGTGGGCCAACACCGAGCGCTATCGCAGCCAGGGCGTGCACTTCCATGTGGACCCGGGCTTCACCCTGCAGGACTTCCGCCGGGACTGGACCGCACCCCACGAGCTCAGTCACCTGGTTCTGCCCTACCTGGGTCGGCGCCATGCCTGGTTCGCCGAGGGTTTTGCCAGCTACCTGCAGTATCCGGTAATGGGCGAGCTGGGCGTGCTGACGACTGCCGACGTCCAACGACGCTACCAGCGCAACTTCGAGCGGGCCGAGCGCGGCTACGACAAGCCGGGCAAGCCATTCGTCGCGGCCGCTGCGCAGCTGCGCTCCGAGGGCAAATACCCGGTGCTGTACTGGGGCGGTGCCGCCTACTTCCTGCAGGTGGATGCGGAGCTCGGCAGCCGCGGCCAGAGCCTGCTCGGCGTGCTGCGCGCCTACCTCGGCTGCTGCCGGCGCGACCATGCCCGCCTCGACGACCTGCTCGGGGAGCTCGACCGGCTGTCCGGCGGGAGCAGCTTCCGCGACGGTTACGAGCGGTTCCGAACCCAGCCGGGGTTTCCCGAGTTCCGCAGCTTGCCGCCGGCCGCCGGCTGGCATCCCCAATCGAAGAACTGACAAACAGGTTTCTCAATCCGCCTTTGCTACGGGCGCCCGAATCGAGACTACGCTTCATGGATAGCCAGCTGAGAAGCGAGCCGCTCGCCCACCGATGACCGAGCACGACCCCCTGCCGCGTCATGAGCTGACGCTGAACGTCGTCAGGGTGTTGGTGATCGCATTCGCCGCGGTCACGGTGCTGCGTCCCCTGCTGGTCAGCGCTGACCCGATCTTCACGTATCTGGGCATGCTCGACACCGCCCTCGCCGCCGCCGTCTACCTGCTGGTGCGCACGAACCGCATCCGCGCCTGGGAGTCCGCCCTGGTCCTGGCCCTCGGCCTGATCTGCATCGCGCCGATGCTGCTGATCTCCGGCGGCGTCAACAGCCAGTTCAGCATCGTCATCCCGCTGTTCCCGCTGATCGTCAGCATGATTGGTGGCATTCGCCTGACCCTGGTGGCATGCATCCTGCTGACCGCGTTCACCGTGGGGATGATGATCGGCGCGCCCCGCATCATGGATCTGACCGGCGAACCCTACAGCCACGCCAAGAGCATGGTCCGCGGCGTGTGGACCCTGATCGGGGTGGGGTTGGCCACCTTCGTCGGCGTCTACTACCGCAACCTCAACGATCGCATGGCGAGCCAGCTCTACGCGCTTGCCGGCTCCGACCATCTCACCGGCCTGGCTAACCGCAGAACGCTGGAAGCCGCCCTCGACGGTGAGCTGGCCCGGCTGTCACGAAACGGCACCTGGCTGGCGCTGCTGATGCTGGACGTCGACCACTTCAAGGCCTTCAACGACCGCCACGGTCACCGCGCCGGCGACGAGTGCCTGCAGGAGCTGGCCCGCTGCCTGCAGCGGTTCACCCGGCGGGGCCAGGATCTGGTAGCGCGCTACGGCGGCGAGGAGTTCGTGGTGATGCTCACCGACACCTCACCCGCAGCCGCCAGGGGGGTCGCCGAGAAGCTACGCCGGGCGGCCGCCGCACTGCCGCAGGTGGCGGACCCCGTGACCGTGACGATCGGCATTTCCAGTGCCAGTGCCGCTACTCCGGTGAGCCACGACGAGTTGATCCACCGCGCCGACCGGGCCCTCTACGCCGGCAAGGCCGCGGGCCGTAACCGCTGCGTTCACGTGGACGACCTCCCCGCGCACGACTGACGCGACCCGGCCCGACCTCACGCTTCGGCGCCAGCCGGATCTGCGGCATGGGCGCCGGCGCGACGGCCGAACACGGCGCCAGCGGTAAGCCCGCTGCCCCCCGGGTAGTTGAAGTAGAACAGCCCCCCCACCAGCTCGCCGGCGCCGAACAGGCCCGGAATCGGATTCCCGTCCTCGGCGATCACCCGGGCCGATGCGTCCACGTGCAGCCCCCCGAAGGTGAAGGTGATGCCACAGGTGACCCCGAACGCCTGGAACGGCGGCGTGTCCAGCGGGTTGGCCCAGTTCGATTTCTCCAACGCCAGCCCACGGGTCGCGCGCCCATCCTTGACGGTGGGATCGAACGGCGTGCCGGTGTCCACGGCGGCGTTGAACTCCGCCACCGTGCGCAGGAACCGCGTCGGGTCCACGCCTTCGAGCTGCGGCGCCAGCGCCTCCAGCGTATCCGCCGTCGCCCGGGTGACCTGACGGATCCGGTATTCGTCCCGGAGCAGGTGGGCCACCCGGCCATCGAAGATCTGCCAGGCCAGCTGGCCCGGCTGGCGGAGAATTTCACCGCCATAGCGCGCGTAGGTGTAGTTACGGAAATCGGCCCCTTCGTCGACGAAACGCGCCCCGTCGGCGTTGACCATGATGCCGAACGGATAGGAGTGCTTCTGAAACCCATCACCCACGCTCAGATCGCCGAACTCGGGCGCGTTCAGATCCCAGCCGACGGCGTGGCAGCCGGACCAGTGCCCGCGGCTGGCGGCACCCGCGGCCAACGCCATGCGGATGCCGTCGCCGGTGTTGAAGCGGGTGCCGCGGACCCGCGCGAGGTCCCAGCCCGGCCCCAGATACCGGGCCCGCCAGGCGGCGTTCGCCTCGAACCCGCCGCAGGCAAGCACGACCGCGTCGGCAGCCAGCCGTTCGTCGCCGAGGCGGACGCCGACGACACGGCCGGCGCGAGTGTCAAGGCCGTCGACCCGGGCACCGTAGCGCAGCGTGACGCCGCCGCGTTCCGCGGCGGCGGTGAGGTTGTCCACCAGACCCGGCCCGCCGCCCACCGCCTCCACCGTGAGCCCGCCCCAGAACCGCACCCGCCCGGCCACCTCGAAGGATTGACGACCATACAGCGGCAGGAAGCGCACACCGTGGCCGCGCATCCAGTCCAGGGTCGCAAAGCTGTCGTCGATGAGCGCGGCCGCCAGCTCCGGGTCAGCACGGTAGCGGGTGATGCGTCCCATGTCGTCGTAGAAGCGCTC
>JBFISC010000058.1:0-16043 GCA_041608775.1 Pseudomonadales bacterium
CGTCTGGGGCTCGAACCCAGGACCAACGGGTTAAAAGCCCGGTGCTCTACCAGCTGAGCTAACGACCCATGAAAAGGCGCGCATTTTATGTCCCGGTCGGCAAGGACACAACCCTGACCGGGCAGCGGTCGCTTCCGGTCTCATACGGTGTCGTCGGCCAGGGAAAGGATCCAGTCCCTGGTTGCATCGTCCGCGGGATAGAACGTCTCCACCGACAGCTCTTCGATGGTCACGTCGCGGGGCGCGCCGAAGTGCGCCAGCATGGTGAACAGGGTAAAGGACCGCTCGCCGTCGGAAAGCACCATGCTGATCGCCGGCGCCGGCGGCGTGCTCCAGTCCGGCGCGCGCCAGGCCGACGGCGCGCCCGGGGTCTCCAGGATCTCCTCGATGAGGCCGGGCAGCAGCGGGTCGTTGGGGTTGATCAGCAGCGCCCGCCGGACCCGTTGCAGAAAGCTGTAGATCAGCTCCTCCCAGTTGACGATGTAGGGCCGCAGGCCACGCTCGTCCAGGCAGAGGCGCACCATCTGGAACTCGCTCGGGTTGCCGATGGCCCGGGTGGCGGCGACCGGGTCGACGAACTGGCCGAAGAACCGCAGCGCGCCGGGGTTGGCCATGATCATGTTCCAGCGCCCGTCCAGGACGATGGCCGGATAGGGGTCGTGATGATCCAGGGCCAGCTCCAGAGCTTCCCGGAACAGGCGCATGGCGCTGCTGTCGATCGGGGCTTCGCCGTAGGCCGGTGCGAACCCGCTGCGCTGCAGCAGCGCGTTGCGTTCGCGCAGGGGGATGTCCAGCGCGTCCGACAGCGCCACCACCGTTCCGCGGCTGGGGCGGGCGCGACCGGTTTCGAGAAAGCTGATGTGGCGCTGGGAGATTCCGCAGCGTCCGGACAGAGCCAGCTGGGAGAGCCGCCGGTGCTGGCGCCAGTGGCGCAGCAGGTGGCCGAAATCCGGTCGGTTGTAGAGCGCGGTGGGGGTGCTCACGGTCCGCTCCGTGGGATCTGGCGCCAGCGGCGGCGCCGTTAGTTTATCCCGGCGCAGCGGGGGTTCCATTACCTCACGGGTAATTGGCCTCATGACATGACGGCGTTAGTGTGGCCGGGTGAGAGCTTGGGAGAGCGCCCATGAAGAACGTCTACCTGCTGCTCGCGGTGCTCGGCGCCGTGGTGCCATACATCTTCTTCCTCGAGCACTTTGCGGCTGCCGGTCCCGGCATTCGCGACTTCCTCGCCGCCGTGTTCGCCAATCCGGCGGCATCCGGCTTTGCCGCCGATGTGCTGATCTCCTCCGTCGTGCTCTGGGTCTTCCTGTACGCGAGCGGTCACGGCCGCCGGGCCTGGCTGATCGTGCCGCTGAACCTGTTGATCGGGCTCTCCTGCGCGCTGCCCGCGTACCTGTATCTGCGCGCGAGGGCGGCGGAGGCGGAGGCGCCTTAGCTCATGGCGGATCGAGCCGGTGGTGCTCCGTGTGCGCCAGCAGGAAATCCCAGATGCGCTTGTCCAGCGCCGGATCGTGGTCTTCGGCCCAGGCGTGCAGGTCGATCAGCAGACGCAGGCCCTCGGCGTGGACGGCGTCCACGTCGGACAGCCGCAGGCTGGCCGGGGAGCAGTCGAGGAACGCGGCGCGGGCGTCGCGGCCGGCGGGATGTGCCTGCCGGTCGCAGCCCGCAAACAGCGTCTTGAGATCCGCCACGTCGGTCATGCGGCTGGCGACGGCCCGCTCGCTCTCCACCGCCAGCGCGCTGAGGAGCATCGCGATCATGCCGGTGTTGGCCATGGCGTAGCGGGAACTCGTCTCCGGCGCGATGGCGCTCGCGAGCTTGCCGGCGAGGTCGGCCAGCCCCTCGGACAGGCGCGGAATCACAGCAGCGGCTCCGCCCAGCGCCCCGGGACGTCCGGGTGCAGTCGATCCACCAGAATCCGGTTCTGCCGGTCCGTCATGAGCCAGCCGGCCACCGCCAGAATCGGTTCCTTGGACTCGCCGTTGACGAAATCCTCGGTTGAGGAGATCCAGATCGCGAGGCCCTTCAGCGACGCAAAGACCTGCCACCAGCGGAACGCCTCCCGGTCTACGATCAGCCCGCTGGCGCGTTCCCAGACGCGAATCGCCTCCTCGCGCGGCAGCAGGCCGCCGGCCAGGGACCGCTCCGGCCAGCCCCACAGCGGATCCAGGGACCAGGCCAGATCTTCCAGCGGGTCCCCGACGTGGGCCATCTCCCAATCCAGCACGGCGCGGATGTCGCCGTGCTGATCGAAGAGGATGTTGCCGGCGCGGAAATCGCCGTGGACCAGGGCGGGCCGGGGCGGGGGCGGCGGCAGCCTGCGCCGCAGCCAGCGGATGGCCGCCCGTGCCACCGGCTGGGGGTGGAGCGCATCGCTGTCGATCACCCCGGCCCAGTAGTCGAGCTCATGAGCAGCCGGGTGCTCGGGCACGGGCATGAAGGTCGCGACGCCCAGGTCGCCGACGTCCATGGCGGCGAGCCGGCCGATCAGCGACCACAGACCTTCGCCGAGGCGCTGGCGATGGGCCGCGTAGGGCGGCTGTGCCAGGGCGGCCACGGCGCTCTCGCAACCGGCGACTTCGGCCATCACCGAGAACGGCCGCTGCAGGTGGCTCGGGTCCTCCTCGAGGACCAGCGGTTCCGGGACCGGGAACCCGGCCCGATGAACGGCCTGGTAGGTGCGGTATTCCAGTGACCGCTCGGTGTCGATCAGGCTGGTTTTCGGGTCGCGACGGACGATGACCCCGCGCTCGCCGGACGGGGTGCGGAGGCCGACCCGGTAGGTTTCCCTGGATGCGCCGCCGGGAATCTGCTGGATGTCGAGCAGCGTGACGGGCTCGTCCCAGCGGTCGGCGAGGTAACTGGCGAGGCGTTCGCCCAGCGGCTCAAGCGATGGATGCACGACGGTTCGGGTCGGACCGGATCGGGGCGGAAGGGACGCTTCCGTAGCTGCCCGGGCGGCTGAGGCCGTGGTCGCCGAGGGCTGGGGTGCCGGGTTCCGCCATAACCGATCCGCCTGGAAAGAAACAGTGGCTGCTGGAGAACGTTATCCGGATACTCGGGAGCGGCGCAAGCAGTGACGAGGGAGAACGTCATGGCAGGCAAGCTCGCGGGCCAGCATGCATTCATCACCGGTGGCGGCAGCGGTATCGGCCTGGCCTGCGCCCGGGCTTTCCTGGCCGATGGCGCCCGGGTCAGCATCATGGGCCGGTCCCGGGAGCGGCTCGATGCGGCGCTCGCGGGCCTCGAAGCGCTGGGCCCGGCCGCGGCTTTCACCGGTGACGTGGCGCGGGAGGAGGAGGTGCAAGCGGCCATCGCCGGGGCCGCCGGACACGCGCCGGTGACGATTGCCGTTGCCAATGCCGGGACCGGCGCCATCGCGCCGCTTCACGCCACCACGGCGGAGTCCTGGGAGCGGGTGCTGAATACCAACCTCACGGGCACCTTCTTCACCTTCAAGCATGCGGGTGAGGCCATCGCCAGGAGCGGCGGCGGCGCGATGTGCGCCATTTCCTCCATCGCCGCGGTGCGCACGCATCGGTTCATGCATGCCTACGTGGTCAGCAAGGCGGGTGTGGACATGCTGGTGCGGAACACGGCGGACGAGCTGGCGGCCGCCGGGGTCCGGGTCAACAGCGTCTGTCCCGGGCTGGTGGATACCGAGATCGCCGCCGGGCTGTTTGCCACCGAGGCGGTGCTCGAGTCGTACATCGACAACATCCCGCTGGCGCGCACCGGCGTCCCCGATGACATTGCCAATGCGGTAAGGTTTCTGTGCGGGCCGGAGGCCAGCTGGATCACCGGCACGGTGCTTTCGGTGGACGGCGGTCACCACCTGCGGCGCGGGCCGGACTACGGGCCGTTCGTGCAGAACTCAGCAGAAGGAGGTGGGCAATGACGTTGTCGAAGCTCTCGAGATCCATCCGCGGCAAGGTGGCGGTGGTCACCGGTGCCGCGAGCGGCATGGGACGCGCCACGGTGCGGCTGTTTGCCGACGAGGGGTGCCGGGTGGCGGCGTTGGACGTCAACGCGGAGTCGCTGGAGCAGGTGGTGGCGGAGCTCGCCGACGACGGCGGCGACGTGCGCGGCTGGGCGCTGGACCTGGACGACAAGGACGCGATCGACGAGACCTTCGGCGCTATCGCCGACCATTTCGGCGGCATCGACATCCTTGTCAACAACGCCGGGATCTCGCTGTTCGCACCCATCGACAGCGAGGACTACGAGGCTGCCTGGGCGCGCTCGCTGAGCGTGCTGCTTACGGCCCACACCCGCACGATCCGCGCGGCGCTGCCCTGGCTGCGCCGGGCCGAGCACCCGAGGATCGTCAACATCGCCTCGACGGAAGGCCTTGGCGCGACCAAGTTCGGCAGCCCCTACACGGCCGCAAAGACGGGCGTCATCGGTCTGACCCGGTCCCTCGCCGTGGAGCTGGGCAGCGAGGGCATCACCGTCAACTGCATCTGCCCGGGGCCGATCCACACCGGCATGACCCAGAGCATCCCCGACGAGGCGAAACAGGAGTTCGCCCGCCGCCGTGTGGCGCTCAAGCGCTACGCCGACCCGGAAGAGGTAGCGCACATGACCCTGTCACTGGTGCTGCCGGCGGCGGGATTCACCACCGGCGTTGCGCTGCCGGTGGACGGTGGCCTGACCATCCGCAACGCCTGAACCGGATCCCTGATGACGACCCGCGCCGCCCCGGACCCGCATCGCGTTCCAGGACGTATGGTGCTGGCGTATGGGGCCCCGGGAATCGGTGCCGGGTACATGTACCTGCTCATCGGCCTGTACGTGATGAAGTTCTCCACCGACGTGCTGCTGATCGCTCCGGCGATCATGGGGCTGATCTTCAGCGCGTCGCGAATCTGGGACGCGGTGTCCGATCCGCTGGTTGGCTACCTGTCCGACCGGACCCGCAGCCGCTGGGGGCGCCGGCGGAGCTGGCTGGTCGCCAGCATCGTGCCCATCGCGGCGGCCTTCATCATGGTGTTCGCGCCGCCGGCTTCGCTGTCACAGGAAGCCCTCGTCGCCTGGATGGCCGTTGCCATCATCGGCTTCTACTCGGCGATGACCGTGTTCTTCGTGCCGCATCTGTCGCTGGGCGCGGAGCTTTCCAAGAGCTACCACGAGCGCAGTCGGCTGTTCGGCATGCGCCACGCCTTCTACACGTTCGGATCGATACTGTCCCTGATCTCCTTCTACTTCCTGATCCGCGCCGAGCAGCAGGGTCCGGACGTGGTGCGGGGGCTGGCGTTGTACCTGTCCGTCGGCACGGCGCTCGTGATGGGGGCGCTCATTCTGTTTGCCGGATTGCAGTTGCGTGAGCCGACCGAGTATCAGGGCAGGGTGAACCCCAATCCGTTTCACGCCTTCCGCGACGTCTGGCGCAACCCGCATGCACGGCTGCTCATCATCGTCACCTTCATCGAGAACATCGGCAGCGCGGCCATCGGCGTGCTGACCCTGTACGTCGCCCAGTACGTCGTCGGCGCGCCCACCCTCGCGCCGCTGTTCATTCTCTGCTACATGGTGCCGTCGACCATCTCGGTGCCGATGTGGATTCCGCTGTCGCGGCGGTTCGGCAAGGTGCGGCTGTGGATGTTCTCCATGCTGCTGACGGGGGTATCGTTCGGCGCCATGTTCGCGCTGCCGTTCATCGACTCGCTGCTGGCCAAGTCGATCTACATCTCCGTGGCGGCCATGTTTGCCGGCCTCGCCGCAGGCTGTGGCGGCACGATCTCGCCGTCGGTGCAGGGTGACGTGATCGACTACGACGAGTACACCACCGGGGAGCGCAAGGAAGGTTCCTACTTCGCGGCATGGAACTTCGTCTACAAAAGCGGCATGGGCGCGATGCTGCTGCTGACCGGCTTCGTGCTGCAGTTCGTGGGCTTCGTGCCCAATCAGCCTCAGACCATGACCGTGCAGGTGGCCATGGTGACGCTGTACGGGATATTTCCGCTGGTCTGCTACGGCATCGGCGCGGCGCTGTTCAGCCGGTTCAAGCTGGATGAGGCCGCGCACGGGGAAATCCGCCGGGAGCTGGACCGTCGCGGCGCGGCCGTCGATGGGCTTGCCGCCGCTGCTGATCGATCGGCGGGCTGAAACTCTCCGACCGACACTGTCTGCTTGACCTGTGGTGGGTCCCGGCCCGTATGATCGAGCCATGCAGCAACTTCTGAGCGATGCGGGCGAGTACCTGCGGGGGCACACCATTCAGCGGCGGCTGCTGATCGGCGTGGTGGTGGCCGCAACGGTTCTGGTAATCGCCCTGGTGGCACTGCCGATGGTCGTGGCCGGCTACGCGGAAGACTGGCTGCGGGAAAACGGTGCCGGGGACGCCCGCATCGACAACGTGGACATCAATCCGTTCACAGGCGTGGCGCGGGTCAACGGGCTCGTTGCCGGGGAGGCGGACGGGGCGCGGCTCAGCGTCGACCTGGCGGAGGTGAACCTGCGCTGGTGGCCGCTGACGTCGCGTCGGGCATTCATCCAGCTGCTGCGCCTCGAGGGCGTGCACGCCGATGTGGTGGCCCGGGACGATGGGGTCTGGCAGATCGGTGCGCTCACCATCGCGCCCGCACCCGCCGGCACCGAGGCCGAGGAGGCAGCCGGGGACGGACCGTCCTGGGGATTCGGCTCGGAGCTGGTGAGCCTGCGCGACTTGCACGTCAGCTACGCGGACGGCGTTTTCGACACCGTGGTCGATGTCCGCGAGCTGCGGATCGGCAGCCAGTTCTCCTGGGAGGGTGGCCGGTCTACGGCGCTGGTGGTGGATCTGACGGTAAACGGGTCGCCGCTGGTGCTGAAGAGCGACATCGCGCCCTGGGCGGAGGAGCCGAGGCTCTCCGGGCGTCTGACCCTGGCGGATCTCGACCTCTCGGATTTCGCCGAGGAACTCGAGTCCCTGGCCGGGTTGCAGACCAGCCGCGGCAGGATCGCCATGGACCTGCAGATCACCGGCCAGCTGGATGCCGACAGCGTGCTTCGGCTGGAGATCACGGGCCCGTTCAATCTGGACGCGGCCGGGTTCGGGGTGGCGGGCATGGACTTCGCTCACGACGCGCTGCGCTGGGACGGCACCCTGGCCCTCGCGCTTCCCGCCCAAGCGCAGGAGCCCCTGTTGCGCCTGGACGGCGCGTTCCAGCTGACCGGGCTGAGCGCCGTGCTGCCGGAGCAGCAGCTGGAGGCCGGGCTGGGCGATTTTCGCTGGAACGGTGAGCTGGCGCTCTCGCCCCCGTCTGACGACGGCGCGCCGATGGACCTGACCGGACAGGGCGGGGTGCTGGTGCGGGAACTGTCGCTCAGCCATAGCGGGCTCGGCACGGTGCTGGCGGAGCTGGATCAGGCGCGTTTCGATGCTCTGCGGATCACCGGGCCGGATGCGTTGGAGGCGGCGGGCCTTGAGGTGCAACGCCTGCGCCTGCTTGCCGATGGCGGGTCGGGTGAGGAGGGGGCGCCGGAGCTGCTGAGCATTGGCGATCTCGAGGCCCGCGGGCTGGTCGCCGGAGCGGCCAGCGTGCGCATGGAGCTGCTGCGTATCGACGAGCCGGTCATCGTCGTGGTGCGGGACCAGGCAGGCGGCATCGAGCGGCTGTCGCCTGCGCTCGCGGCGTTCGACCGCGAGCCGGAACCCGCCCCGGAACCGGCCACGCTGGCGGAGACCGTGGCTGACGCCGAGGCTGTCGCGGAGGCGGCGCCGGCATTCGCCTTCGAGCTGGGCCGGCTGGAGGTGAGCGGCACCCGCTGGCTCAAGCTGCTCGACCGCTCCGTGGCCCCGCCCGTCGACTTCCAGCTCGCCTCTCTGGCGCTGACCGTCGACGAGCTGAGCACGCGGGCCCCGCAGCCGATGCGCCTCGAGCTCGACACCGGCGCCGGCAATACCCGGCTCGCCGTGACCGGCACTCTGGGGGTGCTGAGCGGGCCGCCGAGCGCCGACCTCGAGATTAAGCTTGCGAATCTGGAGCTGCCGCCGTTTTCGCCTTACGTGCCCGGCTACGACGTGTTTCGCGGTCGCGTCAGCACCGATACCACGGTAGCGCTCGAGGATGACGAACTGAACGTGCAGAACGAGCTGGTGATCGAGCGGCTCAAGCTCACCGGGAGGACCGACGACGGCAGCGATCTGCTGTCTCAGGGAATGGCGATGCCGGTGGACGTTGCCCTGGATCTGCTGCGTGATCGTGACGATCGGATCAAGCTTTCGCTGCCGGTGACCGGCAGTCTCAGCAACCCCAGCTTCGGCACCGGCGACATCTTCCGCCAGGCCATGCAGAAAGCGCTGCAGAACGCGGCCATGTCCTACGTGAAGAACGCTCTGCAGCCGCTGGGCACGCTGCTGCTCGTCGGTGACCTGGCGGCGAAGGCCGCGCGGCCGCGATTCGAGCCCGTGACGATGGCTGCGGGAGACGCTGCCCTGACCGCGTCCGGCGGTGAGTACCTGGACAAGCTGTCCGGGCTGCTGGACGAGCGCCCGGGGCTGTCGTTGACCCTGTGCGGGGTCGCCGTGTCCGCAGATCAGCAAGCGCTGCTCGAGGCGGCGCTGGCGCGTCAGGCCGCCCAGCTGGAGACGGCGGCCGCGGGCGGTGCCGCGCAGCCGGCAACCTCCGCCGCGGAGGTCAGCGGTGAGCCGGCCGATGCCGGGTCCGACCAGCCGCCAGCGCCCGAGATCAGTGACGCCGCCCTGCTCGAGGTGGCGCGAATGCGCACCACCTCGGTGGTCTCTGGGCTCGTCGAGCGCGGCGTGGACAGAGATCGTCTGTTCGCCTGCCGGGAAACCGTGGATCGCGATGACGGCGGCGAGCCGAGGGTGGAGATTAGCCTGTAGCCGGAGCGCGCCCGGGGCGTCGCGCTCACCGCTCCAGCTGGACCAGGTGTGCGAACCCGGGTACCTCCAGGCCATCGCGCCGCCCGGCCAGGTAGCGAGCGTTCTGCTCGGCGGCCGGCAGTTGCTCGCGGACCCGCCAGCCGCTCCGCTCCGCCAGAGTGGCGAGCTGCGCGGGGGAGAAGAAACAGCGCATGGGTTCGAGCTGCAGCGCGGTGGCGAGTCTCGTGCCCCAGAGGATGGCGGCATCGAACCCCGGCGGCAGCTGCTGCCAGTAGTCGAGGGCCAGCCGCGAGCCCGGCGCGCATCGTTCCGCCAGCGTCGACAGCGTCGCCGTGATCGCGCCTTCACTCAGGTAGTAGCTCGTTCCCAGCCAGGAAACGAACCGCGGGGCAGGCTCGGGCTCGAGCACCTCCGCCAGGGACTGCGTTTCGAAGTCCACCGGCCGGAAGGTCAGGTTGTCGGGCTGAGGCCGCTGCTGCCGCGCGAGGGTGCGGCGCTTCCAGGCCTGGGTAGCCGGATGGTCGACTTCCAGAACGGGCAGGCTGGGGTCATCGGGCTGGCGCCAGGCGAAGGTATCGAGGCCCGCGGCCAGGATCAGGTACTGACCGGCTCCATCGCGCCGCGACTCGGCCAGCGCATCCTCGGTGAAGCGCGAACGCACCAGGATCTGGGCCCGCATCCGCCCCAGCGCGCTGCGTCGCTGGCGGAACGTGCGCAGCCATCCTGGCGGCAGGGAACCGAGACGGGCGAGATAGCGACGCAGATACCCGGGTAGCAGCGCGGCGGCCAGGTGGTCCTCGAACACCCAGGGTTGCTCGTCCACGACCAGATGCAGGGCGCGCAGGAACGCGGCGCCCATGGCGGTGCGGCTTGGACTGTCGGCTTGCATCTAGCGCCCTTCAGCGTCCCTGAAAATTGCCCGGCCGGCGCTCTGCCACGGCGCGAACGCCCTCCTTGTGGTCCTCGGTCTGCTGCAGCCGGAATTGCTCGGCAAACTCGTGATCGGTCTGGCGACGGATCGAGGCTGCAATGTCGTCGCGCAGCGTCGCGCGCACCGAGAGCACGGCGAGGGGCGCGTTCTCGGCGATCTCGGCCGCCAGCGCCAGCGCCTCGGCCCGCAGCTTGGTGTGATCCGTGAGCACGTCGGCGAGACCCCACTCGTGAGCGGTCTCGCCGTCGATGCGGCGACCGGTCATGAACATCAGCGCGGCCCGCTGCTGGCCCACCAGTCGCGGCAGGGTCCAGGTCAGGCCGAATCCGGGATGGAAGCCGAGCTTGACGAAGTTGGCGGTGAAGCGGGCCTCGGGGCAGACCACGCGGAAATCGGGCATCAGCGCGAGACCGAAACCGCCGCCGACCGCGGCGCCCTGGATCGCGCCGACTACCGGCTTGCGGCAGGCGAACAGGCGCACCGCGGCAGCGTACAGCGGGTTGCCGTCCTCCAGGCGCCGCTCGCGCCGTTCGCTGCGGCCCCGGGCATCGCCGAAATTGGCGCCGGCACAGAAGTGCTTGCCGGCGCTGGCGAGCACCAGGGCGCGCACGCCAGCGTCGCGGTCCAGGTCTTCGAAGACGCTTGCTAGGCCCTCGATGAGGGGCGCGTCGAAGAAGTTGTTCGGCGGCCGCCTGATCTCCACGAGGGCGACGTGGCTGTGGCGCTCGACTTTCAGATCTTCCATTGCGTTCCCTCCACTGAATCAGGAGTGTCTACAGGGCTTGGACGGCGTCCTCGAGGGTTGCCACGGTGCGGTCGATGTCGGTGAGCTTGTCCAGGCCGAACAAGCCGATCCTGAAGGTTCTGAAGTCCTCGGGCTCATCGCACATCAGCGGCACGCCGGCGGCCACCTGCAGACCCCGGGCGGCGAACCGTCGCCCGGTCTTGATGTCGTCGTCGTCGGTGTAGCTGACGATCACGCCCGGTGCCTGGAAGCCCTGGGCGGCGACGCTGGTGAAGCCGCGCTGCTGGAGCAGTCCGCGCACCCGTGCGCCCAGCTCGATCAAGCCGTCCCGGGTGCGGTCCTTGCCGAAGTCCAGGGTCTCCCGCATGACCTCGCGCAGGGCTCGCAGGCCGTCGGTGGGCATGGTGGCGTGATAGCCGTGGCCGCCGTTCTCGTAGGCGGCCATGATCTCCAGCCATTTTTTCAGGTCGCAGGCAAAGCTGGTGCTGGTGGTCTCGTCGACGCGCTCGCGCGCGCGCTCCGAGAGCATCACCAGGCCGCAGCACGGGCTGCCCGTCCAGCCCTTCTGCGGCGCGCTGATGAGCACGTCGACACCGGTCGCCGGCATGTCCACCCACACGGTGCCGGAGGCGATGCAGTCGAGCACGAACAGGCCGCCGTTTTCGTGCACCGCATCGGCTATGGCGGCCAGGTAATCGTCCGGCAGCATCATGCCCGCGGAGGTTTCCACGTGCGGCGCGAATACCAGATCCGGTCTGTCGTTCCTGATCGCGTCGACCACCTCGTCGATGGGCGCCGGAGCGAACGGGGCTTGCGGTCCCGGGCTGACGGGCCGTGCCTTCAATACCTGGACGCTGGCAGGAATACGGCCCATCTCGAAGATCTGGCTCCAGCGGTAGCTGAACCAACCGTTGCGGATCACCAGACAGCGGCGGTCCGTGGCGAGCTGGCGCGCCACCGCCTCCATGCCGAAGGTCCCGCTGCCGGGCACCACGGCGACCGAGCTGGCGCCGTAGACTTCCTTGAGCATGCCGGAGATGTCGCGCATCACGGTTTGGAAAGCCGCAGACATGTGGTTCAGGGAGCGGTCGGTGTACACCACCGAGTACTCCAGCAGACCGTCAGGGTCGACGTTGGGCAGCAGGCCGGGCATCGCACACTCGATTCGAGGAACAGGGTCCGGATTGTCCCCGATAGCCGGGCGCCGGCACAACGCACGCCGGCTGCCGTGCTGCGGGCCTCAGATCCGCAGCATCCCGGCCGCGCGGAGGACGAACAGCGCGTCGACGCTGACCCACGGATTCATGCGCTTCTTCCCCGTGGGTCCCCAGTCGACGGCATCGTGACCGCGGGCAAGCTCGGCGGAGACGGTGTAGTACCTGCGTTCCGCGGGCCAGCCGCCGTGCGGCAGCTGCTTGCTCACCAGCAGGTCCAGGGCCGGGCGGCAGCGGGGATCGTCCACGTACCCCGCCTCCGCGAGCACCTTCAAGCCATGGAGAATGTCGTAGTGCCAGTAAACCGGGTAGTGGAGCAGGGTGAAATCCTGCCGGATCACCGAGCCGTCGCGGCGGCGCCGGAACAGCTCGCGCTCGAGGAATACTTCTTTCGCGCGCTCGGCGGCCCTCGCCGCGGGTTCATGGTCGGCCTGCCGGGCGTAGAGCGCCAGGGCGCGCAGCGGCAGAATCGATTCCATGAAGGAGCTGTGGCTGGCGGCCGGGTTCTTGTCGCAGTTCCAGCCGCCGTCGGGCCACTGCCAGTGCAGCAGGCGCTCCACCAGGTTCGCGGTCCGAGCGTCGGCCAACCCGAGCTCGAGGATCGACCACAGGGCGTTGGCCTGCTGAGATGCGCAGCGCCGGTGTCGGCCCTGCATGATCGGCACGCCGGCGCGTCGATAGGCCTGCCCCTTCGAGCGCGCTTCGAACTCCTCGTAGAAGGGTTCCGCCAGCCAGGCGTCCTGGAGCTGGTCGCGGACCGGCGCCAGGCTCGGATCGCCGGCCGGGTACCCGCAGTCGGCGAGCGCGGCCGCGATCCAGTGTGCGCCCTGCCACTTGGCGTAGACATGGTCCGGCGGCTGGATGCGGCCGTCGGGCTGCAGGTTGCGGAGCAACTGACGGGCCAGGGACGAGTTCCGGATCTCGGATCTGAGCGATCTGATCGCCGGCGCCGCTTCCGGCTCCCGGAGCACGTTGCGGCGGAGCTTGTAGCGGATCGCGGGCTGTTCCGATTGCAGCAGCGTGTCGACGACGCCGTCGACGTTGACCAGGCTCTGAACGGGTTCGGCCATGCTGCGTTCCGGGAACGCTTCGGACGCCCATGCTACTGGTGATCGGGGCGGAGCTGAAGCCTGTCGCCGGGTGCTCGCCGCCGCAGCCTCCATTCGTTACCCTCGGCTGCGGTGAGCGGGCAGCCGGTCGCTCGCGGAGACAAGGGGAGAGGGCATGCATCGTGGTCACGCCGCCGCGGCGGGGATCCTGATCCTCGCCGGCGTGCTGCTGGCGGCATTCGTGCAGAGCGACGGCGGTCGCGTTGTCCTGCACGACGTGCGCTTCGTCGGTGCCGGCGGCAACGGCATGAGCGGGCTGCTGTACGTACCCGACGGTGCGACGACGGCATCGCCGCGGCCGGGCGTTCTTGCCGTGCATGGTTACATCAACTCCCGGGAGACCCAGTCCGGGTTCGCCATCGAGCTCGCGCGCCGCGGATTCGTGGTGCTGGCGCTGGACCAGACCGGCCACGGCTACTCGGATCCTCCCGCGTTCGCGGCAGGGTTCGGCGGCCCGGACGGGCTGGAGTTCCTCCGCAGTCTGGCATTCGTCGACGCCGAGCGGATCGGTCTCGAGGGGCACTCCATGGGCGGCTGGGCGGTGCAGATGGCGGCCGATGCAAACCCGGACGGCTATGCCGCCATGGTTCTGGAGGGGTCCTCCACCGGTACCTTCGGCGCGCCGCCGGGCACGCCGGAGACCCCCCGCAACGTCGCCGTGGTGTTCAGCCGCTACGACGAGTTCTCGGCGCTGATGTGGGGTGCCGACGTGCCCGCGGACATCGTTGCTACCGACAAGCTAAAGACGTTGTTCGGGACCACGGAGCCGGTGCAGATCGGCCGGCTCTACGGCGACCCGGCGGCCGGCACTGCGAGGCTACTCGCCATGCCCGCGGTCACCCATCCCGGTGACCACCTGTCGACCGCGGCGATCGGCGATGCCGTCGCGTGGTTCCAGTCGCTGCTGGGCGCGCCCATGGAGCGGCCGGCCGAGGCGCAGGTCTGGTACTGGAAAGAGCTGGGAACCCTGGTGGCGCTGCTCGGCCTGCTGTTGCTGATCTTTCCGCTGGCGAGTGGCCTGCTGGCTGGGCGCGCGTTCGCCGGCGTGCGCACGGCGCCGCTGCAGGCGTTGCCGAAGTCGCGGCGGCAGCTCGGGGTCAATGTCGTCGTGAGCGCGCTGGTGCCGGTGCTGCTGTTCTTTCCGCTGCAAGATCTGGCCAACCGGCTGCTGCCGGCAAGCGCGCTGCTGCCGCAGCAGATCACCAACGGGGTGCTGCTCTGGGCGTGGGGCTCGGGTCTGGCTTCGCTGCTGCCGTTCGCGCTGTGGCGGCGCAGCTCCGGCCGGGCGTTGTCAGCGCTGGGACTGCCGCCGGCCCCCACCGTGATGGCGCGGGCGGGACTGCTCGCGATGGCCTGCTGCGGCGTTCTGTATCTCATCGTCGCCGCCGCGGGATTTCTGCTGAACGTGGATTTCCGCTTCTGGGTCGTGGCCGTCAAGACCATGGCCCCGCACCACGTGCCGATCTTCCTGCTGTACCTGCCGTTGTTTGCGGTGTTCTTTCTGGCGTTGTCGCTGACCCTGCATGCTCAGCTGGGGTTCGGGGGGTCGCTGCGGGGACAGCTGTGGCGCAACGCGCTGACCCTGTCTGGTGGGTTCGTGCTGCTGCTGGCGGTTCAGTACGTTCCGCTGCTGCTCGGCGGCACCCTGGCGCTGGCGTCGCAGCCGTTGCTGACCATCATCGCGTTCCAGTTCGTGCCGCTGCTGGCCCTGGTCGCGCTGATCTCGACCTACTGCTTCGCGAAGACCAACAACCTGTATACCGGCGCGTTTCTCAATGCTGTGTTCGTGACGTGGTACCTGGTGGCGGGAACGGCAACTCAGGCAGTGCCGTTCTGGTTCTGAGGCCCGGTGGCCTGGGGCAGGGTGCCCCAGGCCGCTGACGGTAGCGTGCTACACTCACCTGCTTCACCTGGAATCCCGTCGTGGCCAGCCGAGACATCTACAGAGCGTTGAGCGTGCCGGACTTCCGCTGGCTGTGGATCGGCAGCCTCGGATCGTCCTTCGCCATGAACATGCAGATCATCGCCCGGGGCTGGCTGGTCTACACGCTCACGTCTTCGGCCATGGATCTGGCCTGGGTCACCCTCTCCTTCATGCTGCCGACGGTCGCGTTCTCGCTCTGGGGCGGGGTGGTAGCCGATCGGATGGCGAAGAAACGCATCATCGTGCTCGCCCAGTCGCTGAACTGCGCTGCCACCATCGTGATGGCGCTGATCATCCTCAGCGATCGGGTGACCTTCTGGGATTTCATCTGGTTCGGGTTCTTCAACGGCACCATCCTGGCGCTGTCGATGCCGGCGCGTCAGGCGTTCGTTCCCGAGCTGATCCCGGACCGGCTGATCTTCACCGCCATGGCGCTGAACACCACAAGCTGGAACCTGTCGCGCATACTCGGGCCCGCGCTGGCCGGATTCCTGATCGCCTGGGTGGCCGCTGGCGACACCTCCTCCACCTACGGCGTGGGCATCGTCTACCTGATGATTGCCGCGCTCTACTTCTTCTCGGCCGTGACCATGCTGCTGGTGAAGCGCACGGGGAACATCAAGGAACCCGACGGTAAGAGCCCGCTCACGGACGTGGCTGACGGGCTTCGCTACGTGCGTGCCAACCCCCCGGTGCTGGGCCTGATTCTGCTGTCGATCGTGCCGTTCCTGTTCGGGATGCCGCTGAACACCCTGCTGCCGGCATTCAACGAGGACATTCTCGGCGGCGGCCCCGAAGATCTGGGGCTGCTCATGTCCTCCATGGGGGTCGGGGCGATCCTCGGGTCCCTGATGCTCGCGTCCATGGGCGGGCTCAGGAACAAGGCCGGCTGGCTCATTGCCACCTGCGTCGGCTGGGGGGCGTTCACCACGGCTTTCGGGTCCGCGCAGGTGGTATGGCTGGCGGCGCTGCTGGTAGCTGCCATCGGCTGGCTGTCGGCGTGGAACATGTCGCTGAACCGCGGTCTGCTGCAGATGCAGGTGGCAGACCACATGCGCGGCCGGATCATGAGCATCGACATGATGTCGCACGGGCTCATGCCCATCGGCGTGATCCCCATCAGCATCATCGCCGAACGCTACAGCGTGGCGGTGGCTCTGGAAGTCGCCGGCGTGATGTTCGTGCTGGTGGTGCTGGCGCTGGCTGCCTTCACGACCTCGGTGCGGAGGGTCGACGAGGACATGGTGCGACCGGCCCAGGCCGGCGAGAGGGCCGGCGAGAGTGCCGGGC
>JBFISC010000059.1:0-15840 GCA_041608775.1 Pseudomonadales bacterium
CTTCATGTTCGAGTTGCGCGCCTGGGGCACCGAGTTGTTGTTGATGTCGATGAAGTTGTCGAGCATGCGCTCGGCGGTCCTGACCGTCTTCTTCAGCTTCTTCAGGTCGAGCTCGCCGTCGACGATGTGCGCGGCGAGATTAACCGAGCCCAGGTTGCAGACCGCGACCTCGTCCTTGGAGGTGTTGAGCGTGATTTCCGTGCACAGGTTCGAGCTGTGCACCACGCCCACGTGCTGCTGCGGCGAGCGCACGTTGCAGCTGTCCTTGAAGGTGATCCACGGGTGTCCGGTCTCGAACAGCATGGACAGCATCTTTCGCCACAGATCCTGCGCTCTCACCCGCTTGAACAGCGTCAACTCGCCGCTGCGGGTCAGGGCCTCGTATTCCTGGTAGCGCTTCTCGAAGGCGCGGCCGTACAGGTCGTGCAGATCCGGCACTTCGTTCGGGGAGAAAAGGGTCCACTCACCGTCCTCGAACACCCGCTTCATGAACAGGTCCGGAATCCAGTTGGCCGTGTTCATGTCGTGGGTGCGACGGCGATCGTCGCCCGTGTTCTTGCGCAGCTCGAGAAACTCCTCGATGTCCAGATGCCAGGTTTCCAGGTAGGAGCACACCGCGCCCTTGCGCTTGCCGCCCTGGTTCACGGCCACCGCGGTGTCGTTCACTACTTTCAGGAACGGCACCACGCCCTGGCTCTTGCCGTTGGTGCCCTTGATGTAGGAGCCGAGCGCGCGCACCTGGGTCCAGTCGTTGCCCAGGCCGCCGGCCCACTTCGACAGCAGAGCTTTGTCACGGATGGCGCTGTAGATGCCGTCCAGATCGTCGGAGACGGTGGTGAGGAAACACGACGACAGCTGCGGCCTCAGGGTGCCGGCATTGAACAGCGTCGGCGTGGACGACATGTAGTCGAACGAGCTCAGCAGATCGTAGAACTCGATGGCCCGGGCGTTGGGGTTGTCCTCCTGCCCGGCGAGGCCCATCGCGACGCGCATGAAGAACACCTGGGGCAGCTCGAAGCGCACGTTGTCGCTGTGGATGAAGTAGCGGTCGTAGAGGGTTTGCAGGCCCAGGTAGTTGAAGTTCAGATCGCGCTCGGGCTTCAGCGCGGCGCCGAGCTCGTCGAGATTGAAGGCGTTCAGCTCCGGCGCCAGCAGCTCCAGCTCTATGCCGCGGGCGATGAACGCCTTGAACGCCAGCGCGTACACCGAGGTCATTTCCGACTGCACCGCGCGATAGCCGTTCTCGGCGTTGACGTCGAGGAACTGGAACGCTTCGCGGCGCAGCTCGTCGAGCAGCAGCCGGGCGGTGACGTAGGTGTAGTTCGGGTCTTCCTCCACCAGCGTTCTGGCGCAGATTAACAGAGCCGTGGACACATCCCGCTCGGAGATGCCGTCGTACATGTTGTTCATCGCTTCGCGGATGATCCGCTCCGGCTCCACGTCCGACAGCCCGGTGCACGCTTCCTCCACCAGGGTCCGGATGCGGGCGACGTCGAGCGGCTCGCGGGTGCCGTCCGCGAGCAGCACTTCGATGCCGGCTCCGCTCCCGGTGGGAGCTTCCTCGGATCGTGCCTGGGCCCGCAGCCGCGCGCGCTCTTCGCGGTACAGCACGTAGTCCCGGGCGACCTTGTGCTCGCCGGAACGCATCAGCGCGAGCTCGACCTGATCCTGAATGTCCTCGATGTGGATCGTGCCGCCGGACGGGAAGCGGCGCCTGAAGGTGGCGCTGACCTGCTCGCTGAGCTCGGCGACCAGCTCGCGGATCCGCGGCGAGGCCGCGGCGCTGCCGCCTTCGACCGCCAGAAACGCCTTGGTCATTGCCACCGCGATCTTGTCGTCCGTGTATGGCACCACGGTGCCGTTGCGCTTGATGACCTTCAGCTGTCCCGGCGCGGTGGCCGCGATGGAAGGCGACAGCGGTCGCGCCGCGGTGCCGGTCGGGCGGTCGCCTCCGGAGCGGCCGCTGCCGTCCGGGATCCTGTCGCCGCTGCTCCCGTCGGTGTCGGTCTTGCCGAGGCCGAGCTCGTCGATGCTGCTCTGGGTGGTTTCCGTGATGTCCGTTTGCATGTTGTCCGTGTGTCCCCGCGATCGCTGCTTAATTCGCTGCATGATTCGACGCGTCCCGGTATCGGGCTGCCGACGGGATAACCGCAGACACTACATCTTGTGTTGCCTGCTGCCGCCAAGCCACTCGAAACGCGCCCCCTCCGGTGACCGGTTCCGCGCCCGGTCGCCGCCAGATCTTTGCTCCCCCGCTGTCATCGGCTGCCGTCGACGTGGTGCGGGTCGGGATCCGCCGATTTCCGCCGATCAGCGCTCGCCGATCACCCTCAGAGCCTCGAGACCGTCGTTCCGGTCCAGCCGGCGCATACCGGTGCACGAGCACGATGGCCCAGAAAACATGCGCCCTCCCGGCCGACGGCGGCAGCGGGCGGGTTGAAATTCTGGCCGGTTCTGCAACACGTGGGCGACGCTCGGCTGATGTGATTCGGCGACGATGAAGCTCGGCGGCGAAACTCGACAGGCAATTTGCCATAACCCTGATGCAGACATCGCCGACGAGCCGTCGAAAGCGGCCGGAAACGCAACATCTTGGGTCGGTTCCCCGATGTTCCACAACATACTGCGGTGCCCGGCCGATTGCAACAGACAAACCGGTGGAAAACCTGGGGGCAACCGGTGCGCCGCCTGTGGAAGAGCTGTGGACGGCCGTAGCGAAGCGCATCACCGGGCCGACACGGCCCGGGTGCGCCGGCTCGGCAACCCCTATATATTGTGGTGCTCGAGTGCCGCCGCCGCCGACCTCATCCAGCTTCGGAACAGTTTTGGGGACTAACAGTTTTGGGGACTAAATGAGCCACATCATGGCCATCGATCAGGGGACCTCGAGTTCCCGCGCCATCGTGTTCGATCTCGATGGACGCATCCTCGGGACCGGCCAGGAGCCGTTCGACATGATCTTTCCGGCCAGCGGCTGGGTGGAGCAGGATCCCGAGGTGCTCTGGAACACCACCCTTGCGGCCGGCCGTGGTGCGCTCGCCGCCGCGGGGCTCAGCGGCGGCGACATCGCCGCCATCGGCATCACCAACCAGCGGGAGACCACCCTCGTCTGGGACACCGAGACCGGCACCTGCGTGCACAACGCGATCGTCTGGCAGGACCGCCGTACCGCCGATCGCTGCGAGACCATGAAGGCGGACGGCATCGAGAACCTGGTGGCCCGGGAGACCGGGCTGGTGGTCGACCCGTATTTTTCCGGCACCAAGCTGGCCTGGCTGCTGGACGAGGTGAGCGGCGTGCGCCGCCGGGCGGAACGGGGCGAGCTGGCCTTCGGCACCGTGGACAGCTTTCTGATCTGGCGGCTCACCGGCGGCGCCGTCCACGCCACCGATGCCAGCAATGCGTCGCGCACTCAGCTGTTCGACATCGGCCGGCAGCGCTGGAGCCCGGAGCTGCTCGACTATCTGAAGGTGCCGGAAGCGCTGCTGCCCGAGGTGCGCGACAGCGCCGCCGACTTCGGCGTCGCCGAAGCGCAATGGTTCGGCGCGGAGATTCCGGTATTCGGCGTCGCCGGCGACCAGCACGCAGCGCTGGTGGGTCAGGCCTGCTTCGCTCCGGGCATGACCAAGAGCACGTACGGCACCGGCTGCTTCGCGATGACCAACACCGGCAGCGAGCAGCTGGCATCCCGTCACCGCCTGCTCACCACCGTGGCCTACCGGCTCGGCGGGCGCGCGACCTATGCCCTGGAAGGCAGCATCTTTTCCGCCGGGGTAGCGGTGAAATGGCTGCGCGATCGGCTCGGCCTGGTGGCGAGCGCCGCTGACACCGAGGCCGCGGCGCGACGCACCGGCGGCGACACCGGCGGCGTTTACGTGGTGCCGGCGTTCACCGGTCTGGGCGCGCCCCATTGGAATCCGGATGCCCGGGGCGCCGTCGTCGGCCTGACCCTGGACTCCAGCCGCGATCAGGTGGTGACCGCCACCCTGGCGAGCGTTGCGTACCAGACCGAGGAGCTGCTGGCCGCCATGGCCGCGGACGGGGCGCCGGTGGCGCGGCTGCGGGTGGACGGCGGCATGGTGGTCAACGACTGGCTGTGCCAGTTTCTTGCGGACGTGCTGGCCTGCCCGGTGGAGCGCCCGCGGATCACCGAGACCACGGCGCTGGGCGCCGCACCCCTCGCTGCCCTGGGCGCCGGGCTCGTCAGCAATCTCGACGACGCCGCCGGGCGCTGGCAGCTGGAACGGGAATTTCTCCCGGAGATGAAGGACAACCGTCGCCAGCGGCTCCTGGCGGGCTGGCGCCGGGCGGTCGCCCGGGTGCTGTAACGGCCGATCGCTGCGGCTCCGGGGCGGCCGGGCACGGGTAACATTTCCGTTACAACGGGCTACCTGATTGTGAACTCGGTCACGAGTCGATGCCGATAGAATGACGACTGGTTCCCACCGGGTCCCGCCATTGCCCCCAGTCAGCGAGCTCATCGCCCTGAAGCCTGCGAGAACGGTGCTGCTGCTGAGCATGCTGGCGGCGTACGGCTTGGCGTGCGCGCTGATGGCCGGATCCGGCATCGGTGCCGAGTGGCTGAACGAGCTTTACCTGCTGCTCGGCGCCTGGGTCATCGGCATGATCCTGCTGATGGCGTTCGATCAGCCCGTGGGGCGGTTCGGCGACGGCGGCCTGACCATGGTCAAGGCGCTGTGGCTCAACCTCGGCGTGGTGTCATCGTCGCTGTTCGTGGTGCCCGAGCTGCGCTTGCTGCTGCTGACCGTGCCGCTGTTCGGCGTGCTCTACGCCGCTCTTCACCTCGACCGGCGCCAGGTGGCCGTGGTCACCGGGGTCACCTGGCTCGGCTACCTGTTCGGTACCGTCACGCTGCTCGGCAACGGGGCCGGCGAGGCGCCGGGAGAAGGACGGCTGGCGTTCGCCTTTTCGCTGATGCTGCTGGCCATGTTCTTCATGGCCAACGAGGTGACGGCGTTGCGCCGGGCGTTCGAGCGCCGGCGGGATCGGCTCGACACCGCGATGCAGAAGCTGGCCGACCTGGCCATGCGCGACGACCTGACCGGGCTCTACAACCGTCGTTACGTCATGGAGGTGCTGGCACGGCAGAAGGCCCTGGCCGACCGCGGCCACGTCGGGTTCACCTTGTGTTACTGCGATCTCGACCACTTCAAACGGGTCAACGACCGCTTCGGCCACCAGGTCGGTGACGACGTCCTGCGCGAGTTCGGCGAGCTGGCGGAGCAGGTGGTGCGCTCCGTGGATTTCGTAGCGCGCTTCGGCGGCGAGGAGTTTCTGCTCGTGCTGGTGGATGCGGATGCCGAGGAAGCGCAGCGGGTTGCCAAGCGGCTTGGCGACCGCACCCGCGCGCTGCAGATCAATCCGCATCATCCCGAATGTCGCCTCTCGGTGTCCGTGGGCATAGCCGAGTTCCGGCCGGGCGAGGGGATCCAGGATGTGATTCAGCGCGCAGATCGAGCCCTCTATCAGGCCAAATCGTCGGGACGTGACCTGGTCATCGTTGGCTGATCGTGACCTGATGGGGTAGATGCGGTAATGTCGCCGGGATTCGCAGAGGGACGCTGCACGTTTGAATCGGCGACGTTACACCAGGCAGCCCATCTCGTTGTCGGCGCTTGTGCATCCCGCCCAAGGCCGGTCGTGGTTGTGTGCCGTTCGTGATTTCTGTGAGCAGGGCATGCTGCTCACGGGCGCGGGTGCGTCGCGCTCGCTGACCGCCACCGGCGCGGAGCCGAGCCCGGGTGACGCGATCGCCGTGCACTTCTCCGTCCCTACCCCCACCGGCCAGCAGCACTTCCGTACCCAGGCGACCATCGCGCGGCTGCTGGAGAACGGCAATGGCATCGGCGTCATGTTCGATCAGGGCATGCCGCAGAAGGCGTTCGAAGCGCTCATCGAGTTCGGCGTCGCGGCGGGACTGATGTCGCGGGAAGCCGTGGCGGAGCCGCCGGAAACCGATGTCGCCGGGGCCGAGCCGGCGAAGGCCGACGCCGGTGGTGCCGGACAGGCGCCCGCAGCGCCCTCACGGCGCGGCGGCCGGGACGGCGAGGATGCTCAGGTCGAGCTCCACCCGGCGGAGCCGGCGCCGCCCGAGGACAGCTTCAGACCCACGCCATCGGCGAGCGCGCCCCGGGCTGACGCGCCCCGGGCTGACGCGCTGGACAACGGCGCGCCGGCAGCGTTCGAGGCTGCGGGTGCGCAGCAGGCCGCGCAGCCGGGGGCTCAGGAGATTCCGGCCAAGCTGCTGCGCGACCGCCGGCTGTCCGAGTTCCAGGCGACCAAGGTGCGGGAGAAGGTGCGCCGGGTGCTGGAGCGGGCGATCGCGCGCATCTCCGATCAGTTCTTCGAGCTGACGCTGCCGGAGCTGCTGGTGAGCGCGCGGGATGCCGGCACCAATGCCGTGCAGATGATGTATTTCGAGGGCCTCGATCAGCTCGAGAAGAAGCAGGAACGGATCCGCCAGGCGTTTTCCGACGAGGTGCTGCGTCAGCTCGACGAGGTGTCCGAGCTCGAAGAGGTGCTGGAGAAGCGGCGCCGCCGGGAAACCGGCGATTCCAACAAGCTGGAGCTGGTGGACACCGAGAAGTTCGAGGCCTGGCTCGGGGTGGCCGAGGTGATCTCCAAGGCGGAAAGCCGTTACTCCGAGCTGCTGCTCGACATGCGTGCTCAGCTCGGCCTGGTGGCGAAGCCCTGGACCCACAAGGACGCGATACCCGTCGGGCCGGCGGTCATCGCCTGGGCGTTCGACGACGCGATCAAGCCTCTGGACCTGCGGCGACAGGTGCGCCAGGACATCTTCCGCTACTTCGAGCGGGCGCTGATGCCCATGCTCAGCAACCTCTATTCCGCGCTGGCGCAGATCTTCGAGTCGAGCGGCGCCTTTCCCAGCACCAACGAGATTCGCGAAAGCCTCGCCAGGTCGGCGATCCGCCGCTCGCCCTCCGGCGTGCGGGTCGAGCCGGAGGCTTACCAGAACATGGACTCGGCCGTGCGCGAAGCGGCCATGGCGGCGGACAACTTCGGCGGCGCCATCTCCCGCCCGGACTTCAACCCGTTCGCGCCGCCTCGGGCGCGGCCGGTGGAGGCGTATTCCACCGCCCGCAACCTGCTGGATCTGAACCGGCGCACGCGGAGCCTGCGCGGCCAGGCACCCGACGAGCTGCTCGCGCCACCGGATACGCCCGAGGATCAGACCTTCCGCAGCAGCGACATCGTTCAGGCGCTGGCCGACATCGAGGCGGAGCTGGGCGACGCGCCGCTCACCGACAAGCGCCTCAAACCCCGGCTGTTCGAGATCCTCAAGCGTCGCCACGGCGATCGCAAAGGCTTCCGCGCGGAGGATTACGACACCCTGGACGTGATGGAGAGCCTGGTGCGATCCATCGAGACCGACCACTACCTCACCCAGGGCATCCGGGATTGGATCGCGCGGCTGGAGATCACCCTGAACAAGCTCGCCGCGCGGGATCCGGACTTTCTCCGGCACGAGTCGGAGGAGCCGCACAGCGCCGTGCTGATGCTGAACCAGCTGGCTCGCCTGGGCAACGCCCAGGACGTGCGCGAGGGTATCGATCGGGAGGTCGGCCGGCGGGTGGACGAGCTGCTGAGCCGGGTCGTCAAGGAGTACGACCAGAACCCGCAGGTGTTCTCCGAGGTAGTGGACGAGCTGAACCCGCTGGTGGACAAGCAGGTCCGCACCTACCGGGGCAACGTGGAGCGCACGGTACGCGCATCGGAGGGGCAGCAGAAGCTGTCCCGGGCGCGCCGCGCCGTGCTGCGGGAGATGGAGCGACGGATCGGCGGCCGCGACGTGCCGGAGCTGGTGCTGCGGCTGCTGAACCCGGGCTGGCGCAACCTGCTGGTGCATACCCATCTTCGGCGCGGCCCGGAGTCCCACGAGTGGCGCGATCAGCTCGGTCTGCTGGACCAGCTCATCGGCCAGCTGACCGGCGACATCGAGCCGGGCAGCGATGGCCACGTCGAGCCGGAAGTGCTGCTGAAGCGGGTGGTCGAGGGTCTGAACAGCATCTCCTTCGACCCGAGCAAGCGGACGCCGCTGATCATGGCGCTGTCGGATGCGCTGGTCGGTGACACCGCGGGCAAACGGGCGCCGGTGCGCTACGCCGAGGTGGAGGAAGACGGCGTCGCCCGGGCGCTGGGGCTCGAGGGGCTGCTGCAGGAACTCGACCCCAAGATCGAGGCCGACGACGAGACGGTCAGGAATCACTGGAGCAAGGCGGTGGAGCGGGCCCGCCGCATCCAGGTCGGCGAGTGGCTCGCGACCAGCGACCGCGAAGGGCGCCCGCTGATCCTCACCATCGCCTTCGTCGGCGACGAGGGCAGTGCCTTCGTGCTGGTGAACCGCAAGGGGGTGAAGATCAGGGAGCTCGGGCTCGAGGAGATGGCCCGCGGTCTCTACGAGGGTCAGATCACGCTGCTCGACGACTTCGATCTGCCGCTGATGGAACGGGCATCCCAGCGCATGCTGGAGAGCATGCATGAGCAGCTGGCTTTCCAGGCGTCCCACGACGACCTGACCCAGCTCATGAACCGCAAGGCCTTCGAGCGCGAGGTGGCCCGGGTCATCCAGAGCTCGGTCGTCGACGAGAAGCAGCACGCGCTGCTTTACGTGGACCTCGACCAGTTCAAGATCGTCAACAACACCAGCGGTCATACCGCCGGCGACGAGGTGCTGAAGCTCATCGCCGACGCGCTGACCAAGGGCCTCGCCGAGGAGCACGCCCAGGTTGCCAGGCTCGGTGGCGACGAGTTCGGCATTCTCGCGGAAGACGTCACCACCGCGCAGGGCCGCGAGCTCGCCGATGAGGTGCTGACTCTGGTGCGTGGCGAACGCTTCGAGTGGGACGGACGTCTGTACAACCTGTCGGCGAGCATGGGACTGGTATTCATCGACCAGACCACCGAGAGCGTCGACTCGGCGATGCAGTTTGCGGACGAAGCCTGCTATGCCGCCAAGGATGCGGGCCGCAACCGGGTTCAGGAGTACGAGCTCGGCGACACCGTGATCCGCAACCGTCACGGCATCATGGAGTGGGTGACCCAGCTCGACAAGGCGCTCAAGGAGGATCGCCTGCTATTGAACTGCCAGCGCATCGCGCCTACGTCCGCAGACAATGGCGGCGAACATCACTTCGAGATCCTGCTGACCATGGTGGACGAGATGGGTGACACCATGCCGCCGGCGGACTTCATCCTGGCGGCGGAAACCTATCAGCGGATGACGGCCATCGACCGGTGGGTGATCGAACGGGTGTTCCAGTGGATGTCGGAGCATCGCGACGAGCTGGACAGCTTCGGCGGCTTCTCCATCAACGTCTCCGGCCACAGCGTCAACGACGAGACCTTCCCGGACTTCGTGCTCGAGCAGTTCTCCCGCTCCCAGGCGCCGACCAGCAAGGTGTGCTTCGAGATCACCGAGACGGCGGCCATCGCCAACCTGGACAACGCCCGGGAGTTCATGAACCGGATGAAGATCATCGGCTGCCGGTTCTCGCTCGACGACTTCGGCACCGGCCTGTCGTCCTACTCCTACCTGCGCAACCTGCCGGTGGACTACGTGAAGATCGACGGCGTGTTCGTCAAGGACATCGTCGACAGCCCCGGCGACTACGCCGTGGTGCGCTCCATCAACGAGATCGGTCACTACATGGGCAAGCGGACCATTGCCGAGTACGTCGAAAACGACGCGGTGCTGGAGCGGCTGCGGGAGATCGGTGTCGACTACGTGCAGGGCTATCACATCGACAAGCCCACCCGCCTGGAACATCTCCGCCTCTGAGCGTCGGCGCCCGCCGGCGCTCAGAGGCTCGCGCTACTGCTGCAGATCCAGCGGCGCCCGCGGCGCCGGCTCGCTGCTTGCCCGGGCGGGATCGCGGATCAGCATCCGGGTCACCCGCGGCGGCTCGGCGCCGGTGTGGAGCGCGCGGATGCGCTCGCCCACCGGCGCGTCGGCGTGGGTCGTGCGCATGTGCAGGCGGACGTAATCCACCCAGGTGGGAATCTCGAAGCTCTCCACCCAGATGCGCGGGTCTCCGAGGTCGCGCATGAGCGTCCAGTGGTGGGCGCCGTCCCGGCGCCGGATCCGGTGACGCTCGCTCATCGCGGCCAGGAACTCGGGGACCGCGTCGAGCTCGATCTGGTACGTCACGGAGATGGCGATGGGGCCGCTCTGAGGGCGGATGTCCAGGGCAATCTGCGGCTCGCGCCAGCGGTTCAACGGGTCCAGGTTCAGGGTGTCCCGGGCCGGCAGCGGCAGCGGGAGGCCGATCGCGCCGCCCAGCAGCATCGCGGCCGCGGCCGCCTGCAGGGCGATCTGCACGGAATGCGTTTCCGCCAGGGTGCCCCAGAGCCAGCTGCCGAGTGCCATGCCGCCGAAGATCGCCATCTGGTACAGCGACAGCGCCCGGCCGACCACCCAGCGCGGCGTGGACATCTGCACCGTGGTGTTGAACAGCGCCAGCGATATGACCCAGGCGGCGCCGGCCGCGGTGAGCGCCACGCCGGTCAGCCACGCCGACTCGCTGCGGGCGGTGACGACGGCGCACCCGGCCATCGCCAGGAAGGTCCAGCGCACCAGAGCCTCGTTGGCCAACCGCTGGCGGGCCTGCGCCGAGAGGAAGGCGCCGATCACGGCGCCCACCCCGAACGCGCCGAGCAGCACGCCGTAGACCAGCGCGTTGCCCTGGAGCGGGCCCCGGGCTACCAGGGGCAGCAGGGCGAGGATGACGATGGTGGTGACGCCGAAAGCGAATCCCCGCACCAGCACCTTGGCGATGTTGGGCGACAGGGCGACGTAGCGCACTCCGGCCGTCATCGCCGTCGCCAGGGTTTCCCTCGGCATGGTTCGCGGCGCAGCCTCCGGCCGCCAGCGCCAGAGCACGCCGATCAGGCCTAGGTAGCTCACCGCGTTCACCGCGAAGGCCGCGGCGGCGCCGGCCGCAGCGACGATGGCGCCGCCCAGAGCCGGTCCGAGGCTGCGGGTGGCGTTGAAGCCGACGCTGTTGAGCAGCACCGCGGCGGCGATCTTGTCCCTCGGCACCACGTCGCCGACGGCAGCCTGCCATGCCGGGTTGTTGAACGCGATCCCGCAACCGATGAGAAAGGTGAACGAGAGCAGCACCCAGGGGGTCACCAGGCCGAGCCAGGCGGTCACGGCGAGGCCGCTGGAAACCAGGAACATGAAGGTCTGGGCGATGAGCATCACCCGCCGCCGCTGGTAGCCGTCGGCGATGGCGCCGGCCATCAGCGAGAACAGCATGATCGGAAGCGTCGTGGAGGTCTGGACCAGCGCCACCATGTCGGCGGAGGTGGCAATGCTGGTCATCAGCCAGGCGGCGCCGACGCCCTGGATCAGGCCGCCGAAGTTGGAGGCGATGCTGGCGAACCACAGCGCCCGGAAGGTCGGGATCCGCAACGGCGCCAGCGTCGACTCCGGCTGCGCGACGGCTTCCGCCGTCACCGTCCTTGCTCCCGGTCGCGAGCGCTCAGACCGGGGCGCCGGGGGTGTTGCGGGCGCTGGGGAAGCGCTCGAGGCGAAGATCGCGGCTCAGATCGGCGTCCACACGGTCCACGGGAATGCCGATGGCGTCCGCGATCCGCACCATGCGCTGGAAGTTGGCGGCAACACCGGCGGCATCCACCAGCACCGCGGGACCGGCGGCCTGCAGCAGCGACTCCCGGGTCGCCCGGATCGCTTCCGGATCCCGGCTCGCGACGCTTTCGGCAAAGCGCATGAGCTCCGGTCCGAAGGTTATACCCCGGGCTGCGCCCGCCGGGTCGCCGTTCACCGCGCTCAGGTCGATGTCGCTGTTGGTGGTCTGCGCGCTCACACGGAGCATCGTGGCGTGCGCGTGAGTTCAGTAGAAGCACTCGTTGAACGATGACACCCGACCCGCAATGAGCTCGATCTGTCTGCGGTCGATGGCGCGGTCCGTGTTCTGAACGAAGTTACCCATCTCCCGGAACGACAGATACTGGGCGTTGCTGAGCTCGACCCAGTCGCGTACCGCGTCCGGGACCAGGGTGAGGGCACGCAGCACGTTGGCGGTGCGGCCCTCCTGCCAAAGGTCTGCCTCATCGCCTACCGCGCCGTCCGGCGGGATGGTGGGCACGAAGCCGATGTCGTCGCTGAGATGCGCGGGCCGGTAGCGGCTGATGTTGCCCGGGCGGGGCTCCGGCAGCGGCTCCAGCGCGAGGCCCAGGGCGCGATGGAACTCGTCGATGCTGAGTACCGCTACCACGATCCCCACCAGCTCGACGTACGCAGGTCTGGACAGCCCTGCGCGCTCGTTGTCCGCCACCCAGCTGCCGGTGATGCGCGCCTGGTCGGTGACGACGCGATGCACCGCGTCGACCGCGGGGCCCGGCAGACCCGGACCGTGATCGTGGCTGCCGCGCAGGGTGTAAGGGGACAGCGCCGCGCGACGTTCCCGGCAGAAAGCGCAGTCGACGGCGTTCCGCGACTCGCGGGCGATGGCGACCCGTTGCGCGCCCGTCCACCAGCTCCCGGGTCCGGCGAGACGGTGCCAGAAGCGACGGTGAGCCTCGCCGATGTCCTGGCGGATGGGAACGGCGGCGTCGCTGTAGGCGAAGGCAGTCATGGCGGTCCTCCGGCGCTGCCGGGTTGTCTTTACGGGACTATATCGCAACGGCGCACGGCGGTCGTGGCGGCGCGGATCGACCGGGTCAGGCGAGCAGCAGCTCCAGCAGCGCCTTCTGGCTGTGAAGCCGGTTGCCGGCTTCCTGCCAGACCGCCGAGCGCGGGTCGTCGAGCAGGGTGTCGCTGACTTCCTCGCCGCGGTGCGCGGGCAGGCAGTGCATGAACAGCACGTCGGCGCCGGCGGCGTCGAGCAGCGCTTCGTTCACCTGAAACGGCGCGAATGCCGCGCGGCGGCGCTCGGCCTCGTCCTCGTGGCCGATGGACGACCACACGTCGGTGACCACCAGGTCGGCCCCCTCGACCGCCTCTCTGGCCGTCTCCACCAGGGTCGTTTCGTTGCTTCCCGCAAGCAGCGCGGGATCCGGCCGGTAGCCCTCGGGACACGCGACCTTCAGCTGGAAGCCCCACTGGCGAGCAGCGTTGATGTAGCTGTGGCACATGTTGTAGCCGTCGCCGACGAACGCTACCCGGCGGCCGGCGACGGGCCCGCGCAGCTCCTCGAACGTCTGCATGTCGGCGAGCAGCTGGCAGGGGTGAAACAGCGAGGTCATGGCGTTGATCACGGGCACCGATGCCGCTGCGGCGAACCGCAGGAGGTCGTCATGGCTGCTGGTGCGAATGGTGACCGCATCGACCATGCCGGAGAGGACTCTCGCCGTGTCCTCGATGGGCTCGCCGCGCCCCAGCTGGCTGTCGTCCGGCGACAGCACGATGGCGTGCCCGCCAAGCTGGTGCATCCCGGTCTCGAAGGCAACCCGGGTACGGGTGCTGTTCTGCTCGAAGATCATGGCCAGGGTCCGCCCCTCGAGCGGCCGGTGCAGCTTGCCTTCGTGCTGCAGCGTCTTGAGCGCCCGCGCGCGCGCCACGAGCGTGGCAAGCTCGTCGGCGCTCAGATCGAGCAGGGTCAGGAAGTCTCGTTTTGCGCTCACGATCGTTGCCGCGGTCAGCCGGCAATGACCGCGCCGACCCGGGCCACCAGCTCGTCGGCCTCTGCGTCCGTCATGGTCAGCGCCGGCAGCAGGCGCACCACGTTGTCCCGGGTGACGTTGATGAGCACGCCGGCCTCGAGCGCGGCGGCTACGAGGTCGCCGCAGGGTTCGTTCATCTCGATGCCGATCATCAGGCCCTTGCCGCGCACCTCGCGGACGCTGTTGAGACCCTCGAGCCGTTGCCGCAGTCCAGTGACGATGCGCTCGCCCAGCTCGCTGGCGCGGCCCAGCAGGCCCTCGCGCTCGATCACGTCGATCACTCCGTTGGCCGCCGCGCAGGCGAGCGGGTTGCCACCGAAGGTGGAACCGTGGTTGCCGGGGGCGAACGTGCTCGCGGCGACGCCGCGGGCGAGACAGGCGCCCACCGGCACGCCGTTGCCGAGACCTTTCGCGGTGGTCACCACGTCCGGCAGGATGTCGGTGTGCTGATAGGCGAAGAAGCGGCCGGTGCGGCCGTTGCCGGTCTGCACCTCGTCGAGCATCAGCAGCCAGTTCTGCTCGTCGCAGAGCCGGCGCAGCCCGGTGAGGTAGTCGTCGGGCGGGATCACCAGGCCGCCTTCGCCGAGCACCGGCTCCACCAGCACCGCAACCACCTCGTTGGTGTTGCCGGCAATCTGGCGGATCGCGGCCAGATCGCCGTAGGGCGCACGCACGAAGCCGCTGAGCAGCGGCTCGAAGCCGGCCTGCACCTTGCGGTTGCCGGTGGCGGTCAGGGTCGCCATGGTGCGGCCGTGGAAGCTGCCTTCCATGACGATGATGGCCGGTCGATCCACGTCGCGACCATGGCCGTACAGGCGGGCTATCTTGATCGCTGCTTCGTTGGCTTCGGCACCGCTGTTGCACAGGAACACCCGTTCCATGCCGGACAGCTCGCAGAGCCGATCGGCCAGGCGCTCCTGCTGTGGAATCCGATAGAGGTTCGAGGTGTGGGTCAGGGTGGCCGCCTGGTCGGCGATTACCCTGGCCAGGTGCGGGTGCGAGTGACCGAGGCCGCAGACCGCAATGCCCGTCAGCGCATCCAGGTAGCGACGGCCCCCGCTGTCCTCGAGCCAGATGCCCTCACCGCGCACGAACGCCACGTCCTGGCGCTTGTAGGTGGTCATCAGATGGCTCATGGTCCCGTCCTCTACACCGTCGCGACGCTGTCGCGGACCCTCCGCCCCATGGCGGGGCAGGATGCTTGCCGCACCACCCGGCCGGCGCCGGAATGTGCATAATCCAGAAACGAAGAAGGCAGCCGACGCTGCCTGGAAAAGCGCCGGATCGTACTGCTTCGTCCCTGCGACTGCAACGGCGGCGCGGCGTCCGGGTCAGGCGCCGGCGGCAGCGAGCGCGGTGCCCAGCCGGGCCAACCCCTGGTCGAGCAGGCTGCGCGGGCAGGCGAAGTTGAAGCGCACGAAGCCCTCGCCGTCGAAGGCCCCACCATCGGACAGGCCGATACCGTGGCTCTCGAAGTAGCTGCCCGGGTGTTCAAGACCGAGATCCGAGACGTCGATCCAGGCGAGGTAGGTTGCTTCCACCGGCGTCATCCGATCGCCCACCACGGCGCGCAGCCTGAGGTGGTTGCCGCGCAGGTAGTCGAGCAGTGCCGGCAGCCACGGGCCGTTGTCGTTGAAGGCCGCCTCGGCGGCGGCCAGTTCCAGCGGGCCGACGCCGGGAACCAGACCGGCCTGGGCGCGCTTGAAGCGTCGTCGCAGGTCTGGGTCGGGGATCACGGCCACCCCGCAGGACAGGCCAGCGATGTTGTAGGTCTTGGTGGCTGCGTACAGGCTGATGCTGCGCGTCGCGATCTCCGGGTCCAGGCTGGCCACCGGCAGGTGGCGGGCCCGCTCATCCAGCAGCAGCTGGCAGTGAATCTCATCCGAGCACAGCACCAGATCGTGGCGCAGACAGAATTCCGCCAGCCGGGTCAGCTCGGCCCTGTCGTAGGCGCGGCCGGTGGGGTTCTGGGGGTTCGACAACAGCAGGATTCTGGCGTCCGGCGTGATCGCCCGCTCCAGCGCGTCGAAGTCCATCACCCAGCGGCCGCGGTCCTTCGCCAGGGGCACGTGGACGCCGGCGAGGCCGGCGTTGCGCGGCACGTCCAGAAACGGGTAGTAAACCGGGGTCGGGATCACCACGCTGCCCCCGTCGCCGGCCGCGGCCCGGGCC
>JBFISC010000060.1:0-15835 GCA_041608775.1 Pseudomonadales bacterium
CCGGCGAGGACTTTCGGCAAATGGGAGGGCGGTAGCGCCATTAGCAACTCGTCTTCCATCACACCGCCGTAACGGCGCTCGGCAAAACACGGTATCGACAGGCTGGGCTCGCCGGTGGCCAGCGCCCGGCCCCACGAATCGGCACAGGAGCTCTCGCCAACGCAGCCCCACTCGAGTTTCTTGTAACCCGTCCACTGCAGGCCGTTGATGAACAGGATCATCTGCGCCGGCGTGGCGTAGATCAGGCAGATGTCCGGCGGATCCAGGCGACCGCTGGCCAGCGGGCTCACCGCCATGGCCTCGTACTTCCCGAACGGCACCACGTCCATGGCCTGCTGGTGGGCGCCAGCGTCGGTGAGGCCCTCGTACCACACGCCCGCCATGCGTTCGCCCGATAACCACTCGGGGCTGCGCGGGTGCAGGCCGATCACCGTGCTGCACTGGGCGCCCACCAGGTCTTCGGCGGTTATGCCGACGGTCCAGCCGTTGCGGGCCGCCTGGCCGACGATCTGATCGGTGGTATGGATGGCCGAGGGCCGGCGAATCCGCGGTATAGCCTCCATCTCCGCCCGGGTCTGGAACAGCTTCATGCCGATGGGCGTGGTGCGCAGCCGCAGCAGCCAGTTCAGTCGGTCCACCAGGTCGTTCCAGTCGTAACTGGTCTGATCCGAGGCGATCATCTCGCTCATAGCGTTCTCTCCAGGAACTCGGCGACGACCCGGGTCAGGGTCTCGCACTGGTCGAAGTGCACCATGTGGCCGGCATCGGCGATGGCAACGTGCTCGGCGTTCGGAAACTGGGCGACCCGGGCTTCAAGCTCACCGGGCGCGAACTCGCCGTCCCACTCCACCGGCATCTGGGCGCGCCAGTACTCGGCGGCCAGATCGCCGCTGACGATCAGCGTCGGGCAATACAGGTGGCGCCAATAGCGCTCGGTGTCCTCCCGGCGAACGCCGAGGAAGACGCTCTGGACCCTCGGATCAAAGGCCCACTCCAGCTCGCCGGCCGCGTTGCGCCGGGTGGCAAGGGTGGCCAGCTGCCGGGCACGCTCCGGATCGAGGCGCGGGTTGTTGGCCAGCAGCCGCTCGGCGGCGAACTCCACCCCGGGCAGCGGCCGCTGTCGGGCCGGCATGTCGAGCACCGTCAGCAGGCGCTGACCGTGATCGACGATCTGCCGGGCGTCGTCGTCCTCGCCGGGACGCGCCGGCGGCCCGAGGCCTTCCACCAGAATTGCGGCGCGGGCCCGCTCCGGGAACGCGGCGCCGTAGCGGGCCACGATCTGCCCGCCCAGGCTGTGGCCGAACAGGATCGCCGGGCCGACGCCCAGATGATCGGAGAGGCGGTAGAGATCGTGCAGAAAGTGGTCGATGGCATAGGCGCCGGGTCGGTCGCTGTCGCCGTGGCCGCGCAGCTCCGGCAGGACTACCCGGAAACGGCCGGCCAGTGCCTCGGCCACCGGCAGCAGGCTCCAGGCGACGTCGCGCATACCGTGGAGCATCAGCAGCGGCTCGCCGTCAGCGGGACCGAACTCGAGCCAGGACAGCCCGAGGCCGTTGAGCGTCGCGCGGTCGCGGCGTGGCGTCACTGGTGTCAGGTCCCCCTCCGGCGGCCCTGCACGCGCTTGAACGCCGGCGGCCGCTTCTCGATGAAAGAGCGCACCCCTTCGCGGAAATCGTCGCGCTTCAGGCTCTCTGCCATCCAGGCGTTGGTCTCCTGCATCGCTTCGCCTAGCGGCATGTTCAGGTGCCGGTACACCTGGGCTTTCATCTGCTGCAGCGACGTCGGCGAGGCCGTGGCCGCCAGGGTCTTCACGTAGGCCACGGCTTCGTCGAGGCTGGTGCCGGGCTCGCACAGGCGCTCGGCGAGACCCAGCCGGGCTGCTTCCTCCCCATCGAACTTGCGCGCGCTCCAGAGCAGGTCCAGGGCGCGGCCCGGACCGATCAGCCGTGGCAGGATCCAGCTCGCGCCGTGCTCGGCAATCAGCCCGCGTTGGGAGAACGCGGTGCTGAACTTCGCGCTGCGGTCGACGAAGCGCATGTCCGAGAGCAGCGCGAACACGAACCCGAGCCCCGCGCAGGCACCGTTCACGGCGGCGAAAATCGGCTTGCGCACGCTCAGCAGATAGCCGTAGGTGACCTGAAAGTCGGGGCCCATGGCCGGATCCCCCGGCTGGGCCTTCAGCGCCGACAGGTCCTCGGGCTCGCCACCCGGGTCGCTGGACATGCTGTCCAGCGCGTTCATGTCCATGCCGGCGCAGAAGCCGCGCCCGGCACCCGTGAGCACGATGCCCACGACCCGCTCGTCCTCCTCCGCCGCTGCCAGCGCGTGGCGGATTTCCGCCAGCATGCGCACGGTGAACGCGTTGAGCGCATCCGGGCGGTTCATGGTGATCACCGCCACCGGGTCGTCGACCCGGTAGACGATGTCCCGATAGTCAGCTGTCTGTGACATGGTCCCCTCACGTTCGAGAATACCTCGGCAATTTACCGCATCCGCCACGGCCGAAGCCATGGAGTATGGCCGGGCCCGGTCGGGCATCGGGTATGATGCGCGCGTGTCGACGAACTCCCCGGATGCTGTTTGAGCCGATCGTTGCTGGGATTTCTCCTGTTCTGCCTGGTGCTGGCGGCAGCCACGGCCGGGGTCGTCTGGTACGTGGGGCCGAGCCTGGCAGCCATCGTCCTCGACGGTGATCGGCGTGAGAATCCCTACTACCTGTTGCAGCTGCTGCCCGCCGCCGCGGTGACCGGCGACGTCGGAGATCCGTCGTACCGGGCAAGGTTCGTGACCCTGGCGGCGGAAGACGATGCCGTGCTGTTGTGGCAGGGCGGGGAGGCGGACGTGGTCCAGGGTTCCGTTCTGCTCGATGTGGTCGCTGCCCAGGTGCTTGAGTTTCCCAGCGGCGCCGACCTGGTTCAGGTCCTCACCAGCACGGCCTACCGGGTGCTCGACCGCGGCCTGTCTCCGCGCCTGGTGCGTCATCTTGGTACCGGCACCGAACCGCTGCCGTTGGCGCCGGACCTCGCCTCGGTGGTGGTGCTGTACCGGTTCGATGAAGCCGCCGGGGCGCTGCCGCTCGGCCGACCGGGTGAGGTCGGCTGGCTGCGGCTGGTGCCGGACTACGGCGGCAAGGTGCGCTGGGATGCGCCCATCAACGTGATCGGCAGCGACGAGTCGTGGAACCGGGTGCTGATGCTGCAGTTTCCCGACAGCGCGGCCGCGGAAGGCTGGCTCGCGGATCCGTTGACCGTCACCGAGCGCGCCATTGCTGCAAAGGACGTGGATGAGCTTACGGCGCTGGTGGTTCAGCCGGGCGCCTTCTCGCCGCGGTAGAACACCCGCACGGTGCCGAATTCGTCGAACTCACCCAGGTTCGGGAAGGTGAGGGCGGGGAGCTCACGGATCTGCCGGTAACGCGGATCCGGCAGCGTAGCGATCCGCGAGTCCGCGACCAGGGTCTCCGGCGCCAGCCGGGCGGCGTGTGCCAGTAGCGGCAGGTTGGCCCGGTCGTAGAGAACGTCCGCCATCAGAACCAGGTCATGGTCCGGTTCCAGCGCGCCGAGGTCCTCGGCCAACCCAACGGTCACTCCGTTCAGGGCCGCGTTTGCCGCGGTTGCTGCGAGGGCGTCCGGATCGTTGTCGCAGGCGATCACCCGGCCGGCGCCGGCGAGGGCGGCGGCTACCGCCACCACCCCGGAGCCCGAGCCCACGTCCACGACCCGGCGCCCGCGAGCCCAGCGCGGCTCGCCCAGCAGGATGCGGGCCAGCGCCAGCCCGCTGCCCCAGCACAGCGCCCAGTACGCCGGTCGGGCGATTACGTCCCTGGCGACTTCGGGCGGCAGCGGGCCGAGGGGAAAGTCGGCGTTGATCAGCCCCAGGGTGATCTCCGGGCAGTCCGGCAGCGCGGTGGGCTCCACTCGAGCCATTGGCAGGGTGCTTTGCAGTCTGGACTGGAGCTCGGCGAGAGTCACGGCCGCAGTCTACGGCAGACCGCGCGGTTCGTGGGGGTCAGAGCCGGGCGGTGTGGCGGCGAACCCAGAGCAGCCCGAGCACGCCCAGGCTCAGGATCACGAGCATGGATAGGGTCTGGGAGGCGGCATCGTCAGTGCTCGCGGCCGGTGCCCGGATCGGGCCATCCGCTGGCAGGGGGACGGCGATACTCCGGTTCGCGGCATCGGGACCAGGGCCGCGCTGCGCGTCGTCGGCAAGGCACGGTGCCGCCAGCGTGAGCAGCGCGCTCAGAATCAGTGCTCTGAAGCCGCCTGATGCCATGTGGACGACCGCGTACCATTCGATGTCTGTTTTTCAGGGTAAGGGGGGCGGCGGACACATGCATGGACTCCAATGTAACCGGTGTAAATGGATGGTAACGGTCCTCGGCCTGCTGCTGGCCGGCGGGTCCACGGCCGGGGCGGCCGAGCCCGTCTGCGACGCAGCCGGGTTCCGGGCCTTCGACTTCTGGGTCGGCGAGTGGACGGTCACCCTGCCCGACGGCCGCGCGGCGGGCAGCAACCGGATCGAACGACGCCAGGGCGGTTGCCTGCTGCACGAGCAGTGGCAGGGCGCCGCAGGCGGTACCGGGACGAGCATGAACGTCTACGACCCGGCTGCAGGGCTGTGGCGTCAGCTCTGGGTGTCGCCGGGCACGCTGATCGAAATTGCCGGCAACCTCGAGGATGGCAGCATGGTGCTGGAAGGGACCATCACCTACCTCGCTGACGCGAGAACGAAGGCGTTCCGCGGCACCTGGACGCCGCTGCCGGATGGCCGGGTCCGCCAGGTCTTCGAGGAGGCAGGGGAGGACGCTGCCTGGCAGCCCTGGTTCGAGGGGATCTACGCGCCGGTGGCGCGCTGAGACGGCGGGGCGGTCGCGGCCACGCGCGGAGGGTGGCGGGGTCGACATCAGACGGTGCATTTGCTTTCATCCCCGGCTGGCTTTTTCAGGGGGAACGCCATGGCCATGATTCTCAATGAAGAGCAGAACATGCTCAAAGACAGCGCCAAGGACTTCTGTGCCGCGAGCGCGCCCATCGCCCAGCTGCGCAAGCTCCGGGACTCGGACGACCCGGATGCGTTCGACCGCGGCACCTGGAAATCCATGGTGGAACTCGGCTGGTCCGGCATCCCCTGGCCGGAGGATTTCGGCGGTCTCGACTTCGGTTACAAGGGTCTCGGGGTTGTCACCGAGGAGACCGGCCGGACCCTGACGGCGAGCCCGCTGCTGGCGACCGTATGGGTCGGTGGCACCATCATCAACCTCGGCGGCAGCGACGATCAGAAGTCAGAGCTGCTGCCTGCAGTGGCCGGTGGTGAGCTTCTGCTCGCGCTGGCGCTGGAAGAGTCGCACCGTCATGATCCCTATGGCGTGGCCACCACGGCGAAGAAGACCGACGCCGGCTTCGAGATCAAGGGCAGCAAGACCTTCGTTCTGGACGGCAACTCGGCCGACAGGCTGATCGTGGTCGCGCGCACCAGCGGCAAGCCCGGCGACCGCAAGGGCCTGACCCTGCTGCTGGTGGATCGCGACGCCAAGGGCGTGAAGATCACCCGCACCAAGATGGCGGATTCCCGCAACGTGGCCAACATCGAGTTTAAGGGCGTCAAGGTCGGCAAGAAGGCGGTGATCGGCAAGCTCAACAAGGGCGCCGACGTGCTCGATCCGGCTTTGGACATCGCCCGGATCGGCCTGTGCGCAGAAATGCTCGGGAGCCTGCAGGAGTGCTTCGAGCGCACGATCCAGTACCTGAAGGAACGGGAGCAGTTCGGCGTGCCGATCGGCTCCTTTCAGGCGCTGAAGCATCGTGCCGCGGACATGTTCTGCGAGGTCGAGCTGTCGAAGTCCTGCGTGCTGGAAGCGCTGACCGCGCTGGACGAGGGACGCGACGAGAAAGAGGTCGCCCGGCTCGCCAGTCTGGCCAAGGCGAAGGTCGGAGAGACTTTCAACCGCGTGTCCCGGGAAGGCATTCAGATGCACGGCGGCATCGGCATGACCGACGAGTTCGACATCGGATTCTTCCTGAAGCGCGCGGCGGTCGCCGAGCAGACCTTCGGCGACGTGAACTTCCATCGCAACCGGTACGGCGAGCTCGAGGGGTACTGACCGCCGGCTGGAACCGGCGCTGCCTCAGCCGGGACCGACCATGCGGCCGGGGTCGACCACGGCGTCGAACTCCTCGGCGCTGAGGTAGCCGAGCGCCAGGCAGGCTTCGCGCAGCGTCGTGTCCTCCGCGTGGGCTTTCTTGGCGATCTCGGCAGCCTTGTCGTAGCCGAGCTTCGGGCTCAGCACCGTCACCAGCATCAGGCTGCGATCCCGCAGCTCGGCGATGCGCGCCCGGTTCGCCTCGATTCCGCGCACGCAGCGCTGCTCGAAGCTCGCCGCCGCGTCGGCCAGCAGCCGGGCGCTCTGCAGCACGTTGTACGCGATCACCGGTTTGAAGGTGTTGAGCTGCAGGTGGCCGTGGCTGCCGGCCACCGTCACCGTCGCATCGTTGCCGATGACCTGCGCGCAGACCATGGCCAGCGCCTCGCACTGGGTGGGGTTCACCTTGCCCGGCATGATGGAGCTGCCGGGCTCGTTGGCGGGCAGGATCAGCTCCGCGATGCCGGTGCGTGGGCCGCTCGCGAGCAGGCGTATCTGGTTGGCGATGTGCATCAGGCTGACGGCCACCCGCTTCAGGCTGCCGCTCATCTCCACCATGGCGTCGTGGGCGCTCATCGCTTCGAAGCGGTTGCCGGCACAGACGAACGGCAGGCCGGTATCCCGGCGCAGGCGCTCTACGACGGCTTCGGCAAAACCCACCGGCGCGTTCAGCCCGGTGCCGACCGCGGTACCCCCGATGGCCAGCTCTGCCAGCCGCTTCAGGGAATCCTCCAGCGCTGCCCGCCCGCGTGCCAGCTGGGCGGCATAGCCGCCGATCTCCTGGCCCAGGGTGACCGGGGTCGCATCCATCAAGTGGGTGCGCCCGCTCTTGACCACGTCATGGAACTCGCTCGCCTTGCGTTCCAGCGATGCCTGGAGGTTCCCCAGCTGGGGCAGCGTGTGACCGTGCACCAGCTCGAAGGCGGCGACATGCATGGCGGTGGGAAACGTGTCGTTGGAGCTCTGGCTGGCGTTCACGTGATCGTTGGGCTTGACCCGCTTGTGCTGGCGGAAGTCGTCGCCGAGGATCTCGGTGGCCCGGTTTGCCAGCACCTCGTTCAGATTCATGTTGGTCTGGGTGCCGGAACCGGTCTGCCACACCGAGAGCGGGAACTCCGCCTCGAGCTTGCCATCCAGAATTTCGTCGCAGGCCCGGACGATGGCGCTGGCCGGCTCCGGTTCCAGCACCTCGAGCTCGGCGTTGGTCAGCGCGCAGGCTTTCTTCAGGCGCGCGTAGGCGAGGATGATTTCCTGTGGCATGCGCTCATTGCCGATAGGGAAGTTCAGCAGGCTGCGCTGGGTCTGAGCGCCCCAGTAGCGCTGGTCGGGGACCTGCATCGCGCCGATGCTGTCGCGTTCCTCGCGGTAGTCGGTCATGCCTCGCCTCCCGTGCCCATAGCGTTCAGGGTTTGCGGCGGATGCCCATGGCGCGGCCGGCCTGCTCTGGTCGCGGCATAGCGCCGTGCTGCGACATCAGCCGGTCGATCCGCCCCCTCACGTCGTCGGGAAAGGGTGCAGCCCGCCGCGAGGCCATGTCCACGTGCAGCGCGAGCTGCTCAGAGGTGGCCGCCAGGTAGCCCTTTTCCGCGTGGTACATGTGCTCGAAGAAATGCAGCCGTTTGGCATCCCGGTCGAGCAGCTGATAGGTCACCCTCACCGGGTCGTCGAGCATCAGCTCCTGCAGGTAGTTGACGTGCACTTCCAGGGTGAAGCAGGAGCCGCCGCCGGCGGTCACGTAGTCGGCGCCCACGCCGAGAAGGTCGTAAACGTGATCCAGCGCACGATCGAAGATCAGGTTGTAGTAGGCCATGTTGAGGTGGCCGTTGTAGTCGATCCAGGCTGCTTCAACCCGTTGCGGCGGGCATTCGATGGGGCTGCGGAAGTCGGCGGCTTCGCTCATCGGATCATCTTACCTTGACCGGCCCCGCTGGAGCACACATGATCCGGATGCTCAGGCAGTACCGGGGGGACGGTCTTGGCGGGGGAACCAGCGGCAGCCGGCCCGGCGGGCGATCAGCTCAGCGTCGGCACCAAGTTCAGCTACGGCTTCGGTCAGGCGGCCGAGGGAATCAAGAACGGCGCGTTCGCGGTATTCCTGTTCTTCTACTACGTGCAGGTGCTGGGGCTCTCTGGGACCTATGCGGGCCTGGCTGTCGGCATTGCGCTGATGTTCGACGCCGTCACGGATCCGCTGGCGGGCTCGCTTTCCGACAACTGGCACTCGAGGCTCGGGCGCCGGCACCCGTTCATGTTCGCCTCGGCGCTGCCGCTGGCCATCACCTTCTACTTCCTGTTCTCGCCCCCGTCGCTGAGTGGCTTCGCCCTGTTCCTGTGGCTGCTGGTGTTCGCGGTGCTGACGCGCGCGGCCATGACGCTCTATCACGTGCCGCACATTGCGCTCGGCGCCGAGCTGTCGAGCAATTTCGATGAGCGTACGACGGTAGTTGCGTACCGGCAGTTCTTCAGCACCTTCGGCAGCCTTGCCGCCTATGCCATCGGCTTCGGCCTGTTCTTCAACGAAACCGCGGAGTACACCCACGGCCAGTTCAACGTGGCGGCATACAGCCCGTTCGCGCTCTGTTTGGCGCTGCTCATGGTGGTCTCTATTCTCACCTCGGCGTTCGGTACCCGCTCGCACATCCCGCGGTTGCCGAAAGCATCGGGGCCGCTGCAGACCCTGTCCGCCGGCGCGGCGTTGAAGCGCATGATGGAAGAGATCTTTCTGGCGCTGCAGAACCGCTCGTTCCGCTGGCTGTTCGCGGGCGTGCTGATCGTGTTCATGATGGTTGGCGTGGACACGGCTCTGAACCTGCACATGAACACCTACTTCTGGGAGCTGTCCAGCGCCGACAACATCGCGTTCTTCGCCGCGTATCCGGTGGGCATCATGATCGGCGCCCTGTTCGCCCGGCGCCTGAACCAGCGCTTCGACAAGAAGCCCTCCATCGTCTTCGGGACCGCCTGGTGGGCGCTGTGCCAGATCGTTCCGGTGGTGCTCCGGCTCGTGGGCTGGTTTCCGGAGAACGGCACCAGCGAGCTGGTCACCACCCTGGTCATCGTGAAGTTCGTTCAGGGTGCCGGCGTCGTTCAGGCGCTTGTCACCTTCGGGTCGATGGTCGCGGACATCGTCGACGAGCATGAGCTGACGACCGGGCGCCGCCAGGAAGGAATCTTCTTTGCATCGGTGTCGTTCTCGGGGAAGTTCACGTCCGGCATCGGCAACGTGGTCGGCGGGATTGCCCTGGACTTGATCAGCTGGCCCCGCGGCCCGGAGATCCGGTCCGCGGCCGACGTGCCGCCGGACACGCTCGTCTGGCTGGGCCTGATCTACGGCCCGATCGTCGCCGGCTTCGCCGTGGTCAGCGTCTGGTGTTACTCCAAGCATCAGCTCGATCGGCGCCGCCATGCCGAGATCGTGCTGGCGCTGGAGGCACGGCGACGGGATCCGGCGTCCGAGCGACTCGCCGAGGCCGCGGCAGGTGGCGGCTGAGTCGCCGCGGCCGGATGTCGACGGTGGCGCGCGCCGGCGCAAAGCACGCAAGGAACGCCGTCTGGCCCGCCACGCGCGTCATGCGCGCATGGTGTGGAAGGATCCGCGGTCGCTTGCGCCCCTGCTCCGGCAGGGCCTGCTCGAGCTGTGGCGCGCTCGCGGCGGCGGGCTGTACGGGCTTGGCTACGTGGTCACCTTCGTGCTTCTGGAGGTCCGGACCGTGATCACCGAGCTCGAGGGCAGCGACGGCGTGCTCGCGTTCCTCGGCGATCAGCTGCTCGAGTTCGTGCTGCGTCTCGGGTGGATGTCCTTCGTCAACGCCGGGCTTGCGTTTCTGTGGCCGCTGCTGCTGCTCGAGCGCCTCGGCGGGTGGGGCCTGCTGGTGCTGCCGCTGGCCTATCTCGCCTTCGAGCGCTGGCTCCGGCCGCGGGTAGAGATGGAGTTCCCGGAGCTGCGCCGGGCCCGGACCGAAGCAGAGAAGACGTCGTGGTGACCGTGCCGCCTCGGGTTGCCGCATTCCGGTGGCGCCCGTAAGCTGGCGCGCCTGCGGCACGACCGGTATGCGCAGCCACGTGAGGAGCGAGCGATGAACGGTGCCCGAGCACTGATCGGCGGTCTGGTGGACGCGGGGGTGGAGGTCTGCTTCGCCAATCCCGGCACGTCGGAAATGCATCTCGTGGAGGCCATCGACGAGAACACCGGAGTGCGTCCGGTGCTGTGTCTGTTCGAGGGGGTGTGCACCGGGGCTGCCGACGGCTACGCCCGGATGCGTGGTTTTCCGGCGATGACGCTGCTGCATCTGGGCGCCGGGCTCGGCAACGGCATCGCCAACCTGCACAACGCCCGCCGCGCTGCCACGCCGGTGATCAACGTGGTGGGCGATCACGCGATCCATCACGTGCCCTTCGACGCCCCGCTCACCGCCGACATCGAAGCCGTGGCCAGGCCGGTTTCCGCCTGGGTACGCACTGCGGCCACCGCATCCGGCCTCGGCGGAGATGCCTGGGACGCGGTCACCGAAGCGCTGGCGCCGCGGCCCGATCCCGGTGGCCGCATCGCCACCCTGATCGTCCCCGCGGACTGCGCCTGGGGCGAGTCTCACCGGGCAGCCAGGCGGAACCTGCCGGAGTCGCTGCGGCCGTTTCCCGAGGCCGCCGTCGCGGCTGCCGCACCGGTCATCGACGAGCACGCGGTGCTGCTGCTCGACGGCAACGCGCTCACCGAAGGCGGGCTCGCCGCAGCGGGCAGGATCGCTGCCGCCCGCGGCTGCCGGGTGTTCACCACCACGTTTCCGGCGCGCGTCGAAGCGGGGCCCGGGGTGTTTGCCGCCCAGCGGCTGCCGTACTTCCCGGAGCAGATCATGGAGACCCTGGCGGGCGCGCGGAGCCTGGTGCTTGTGGGCGCGGCGGCGCCGGTGAGCTTCTTCGCCTACCGCAACCTTCCGAGCGACCTGGTGCCGGAGGGCTGCAGCGTGGTGCGCCTGAACGAGCGCCACGAGGACGGCGCCGGCGCGCTTGCGGCCCTTGCCGACTCGCTCGACGCGGGCGCCGCCGTTCCGACATCGGCTCCCACCCGACCGGAGCTCCCCGCGGGCGCGTTGTCCACCCGGTCGGTCAGCCAGATCCTGGCGGCCCTGGCGCCGGAGAACTGCATCGTCGCGTCCGATTCCGGCGGCGGCGGTGCGGCGTTCCCGCCGCTGCAGCGCGCCGTGCGTCACACCTGGCTGCACCTCACCGGCGGCAGCATCGGTCAGGGCGGCCCGGCGGCCCTGGGGGCGGCGCTCGCCTGCCCGGACCGCACGGTGTTCGCGCTGCTCGGCGACGGCGGCGCGATGTACACCAACCAGTTTCTCTGGACGGCGGCCCGGGAGGACGCGCGGGTGATCACCGTGATCTACAGCAACCGCAGCTACGGCATCCTCGACGTCGAGTACCGGCGTCTCGGCATCAACGACGTTGGTGCCCGGGCAGCGAGCCTGTTCGACCTGTCCGGCCCTGACGTGGACTGGGTGGCGCTGGCCCGGGCCCAGGGCGTACCCGGCGTGCGCGCAGAGACCTGCGAGGCGTTTGCCGCAGCGCTGGGCGAGGCGCTCGCGGCCGACGGCCCCCGTCTGATCGAAGCGGCCGTCTGATCGTCGGGTGGCCGAGGAGCTCAGCCAGCGCATCCGCCATCAGCTCGCGCGGTTTCTCGTGGTGGGTGCCGCGGGCTTCGCGGTGGACGTGGGCACCCTGGCGCTGCTGGTGTACGGACTCGGCTACGGCCAGCAGAGCAGCGGCCTGATCGGCAGCCGCCTTGTCGCGTTTCTCGCCGCCGTCGCCGTCACCTTTCTGCTGAATGCCCGCTACACCTTCGGCGCCTCCGTACGCAAAGCCAAGGTGAGCCGCTACGTGGCGATTCAGCTGCTGGGTGCGGTGATCAACATCGGTACCTACACCGTGCTGGTGCTCGGGCCGCTGCCGAGGCCGCTGTACGCGCTCGCCATCGGCTCAGCGGCCGCAACGGTGAGCAACTTCGTCCTGGTCCGCCAGTTCGTCTACCACTGGAGGTAAGGCGGGCCCGATCGTCACCGCGGAGCGCGTCCGGGCGGTGTCTCAAACGCACTCGCCCGGCAGCCCGGCAACCCACGCCCGCAGCAGCGCGACGGCCTCGCGGTGGGCCAGGGAGCGCCCGGTCTCCGGCATGCGGGTCGCGGGATCCGTGGTCTCGGTGCGATAGATGAGGATCGACTGGTCCGGCTGGCCGGGGACGATGGAGTAGGGACGCCCGCCGGTGCCGCGGCCGGCGGCGACCGGCGGCTTGCAGAACCCGAGCTGGCGGAAGCCGGTGGTATGCGAATCCAGGAGCAGTCCTGAGGTGTCGGCAGCGCCGGCCGGGTTGTGGCAATGGCCGCAGTTGCTGTCCAGGTAAGCCCTGGCCCGGTCCTCCAGGCTGGCGGCAGCATCATCCCACGCCGCGCTGGCGGGTATCTGCTCCGGCGGCGGCAGCCCCTCGAGGTCTCCGCGCGCAGACCACAGCGCCAGCTGATTGCCCGGGGTGCCAGGGTAGGCCCGGTTCAGGTGCCTGGCCTTCAGGCCGATCAGCCGCAGCGCGCCGTCGGTGTGGTCGGTGGCGTGGCAGCTCGCGCACTCGCTGCGCGCCGGCACCACGTAAGGCAGCGGCGTCGTCGTCGCGTCTGCCAGGACGATCTGCAGCGGCAGCACGTCGCCGGTGATCTGCAGGTAGGCATCGTCGCCGTGCCAGACGTAGGGCAGCGCATCCCAGCCATCGGCCTGGCGCACCAGCAGCCGGGTCTCCACCAGGCGCTGCTCCCCCAGATCGAGGCCGGCGACGTCGCCGTCCCAGCCGGCCGTGGCGAGCACCGCATCCTGACGGGTGGGGTAGAAGAACGTCTTGGTGACGATGCTGCCGACCGGGAAGTCGAAGCTCTGCTCGCCGTGGTAGCGCATCGATTGGCCAGCCGGCAGGTAGTAGGTGCGCAGCTTCAGCGCGTAGTCGCTGAACAACGGGGTGTTGATCTCGTAGGGCTCGACGCCGCTACCCAGCACCAGCGCATCGCCCCGCCGCTCCAGCAGGCCCCAGGCCGACAGCCGCTCGGGATAGGCGTCGGCCGGGTGCATGCGGACTTCCGGCGGGCCCTGGCAGGCGCCGAGCAACAGCGCGACAAGCAGAACGGCGCCCGGGGCAAAGGCCAGCGGGGCAGGGGCCGGTCGTGAGCGTGCGGCGGGCGGGCTCAAGGCGCCAGCGCCAGCTCCACCTGAACCAGCTTGGGCAGCGCGCAGCGGTGAGCGGCGAGGTCGGTATCCGGGTTCTGATAGTCGTTGCCCGCGTCCACGTTGATGAACGTAGCGTCGTCGTCCTGCACGCAGATGCGGTGCTCGCTGCCAGCCTTACCCGGATCCGCGATGCCGTCCCAGACGATGTCCGGCAGGCTGCCGTCGGGGCCGAACACCGCCTGCCGCAGCTGGTCGAGCTCCTCGCGGTCGGGCGCGGTGCCGCTCGGGCCGAAGGTGTTGTCGTAGATGTAGATCGCCTCGGGGTAGGGATCGAAGCTGCTCGCCGTTTCGCGCTCGCCGCTGTAGGCGGCACTGAACGCGCTGGAGATGAGGATGTTGGCGGTCCGGTTGTCGCCGATGCGGTTGTTGAAGATCTCCACCTTGTCGTTGGAATTGATGATCACGCCCGTTCCCGCCGGAACGCTGGCCACCGCGCTGCCCGGCGCGCCGAAGTTGCCGGTGTTGTTGCCGGTCACCTCGTTGTCGAAGATCCTCGTGCTGTGGCCGAGCTGCGGCAGATCGGGCATGTTGAACACCAGGATGCCCCCGGTGTTGTTGCGGGCGACGTTGTCGAAAACGTCGGCGTGGATGGTGTTTTCGATCTCGATGCCCGCCACGTTGTACTCGGCCCGGCTGTTCTTCACCACCACGTTGCGCGACTGCCCGACGTAGATTCCGGCATCCGAGGCCGCGATGGCGACGGCCCCGTCGATGAGCACGTTCTCGGTCTGCACCGGATACACACCGTAGGCGCCGTTCTCGGTGTCCGGCCCGTTGGTCCACTCGGTGCGTACGCGGCGGATCACGATGTTCCTGCCTTCGTTGATCTTCAGCGCGTCGCCCACCGTGTCCTCGATGGCCAGGTCCTCGATGGTGAAGTCGCTGGCATTCACCAGCAGCCCTTCGGCGCCCGCGATCTGGCCGGCAAAGCTCAGCACGCTCTGGTTCATGCCCGCTCCGCGGATGGTGATGCCGTCGGTGTTGAGGGTGACGCTGCGGGTGAAGGCATGTGTTCCCGCGGGAACCTCGACCACGTCGCCGGGAACAGCCGTCTCCAGCGCGTGGCGGAACTGGTTCTCGAAACTGGCGGCGGGCCCGGACGGATCGGATCCCGCCGGCGTGGAGCCGTTGTCGCTGCAGGCAGCCGCCAGCAGCAGCAGGGCCGTGGTGATGCTCGCACGCATGATGGACTTCCTGTTCCCGATGGAATCCGGGTTATACGTGAACCCTCGGAGGCCGACAAGGCGCGGCCTGCAAGGCGCGGCCTGCAAGGCGCGGCCCGCCGGGCCCCGGCGCGCAGCTGCCCTCAGAGCAGCAGAATCCGGTCGATGGTCCAGAAACCGGCAACGCAACCCATGGCAACGGTGAACGCCCTTTCAGCGATCGCGAGATAGTCCTCCGCCGACCGCCGCAGCAGCCACTCTGCCGTCAGCAGCACGGCGATCACCAGCAGCTGGCCCGCCTCGATGCCTAAATTGAACAGCAGCAGCGACGTCGCGAGCTGCTCCCGTGGCAGGCCGATATCGGCGAGCGCGCCGGCGAAGCCGAAACCGTGCAACAGCCCGAAGCAGAACGCCATGATCCAGGGCGCGGCCCGGGTGATCCGAGATCGACGTTCTTCGGAGACCATGAGCTCCCGGGCGAGGAACAGGATCGAGAGCGCGATTACGGCCTCCACCGGTCCCTGGGGCACGTGCACGACGTTCAGCACCGAGAGAGCCAGCGTAATGCTGTGTGCCACGGTGAACGCGGTGACCGTCTTCACCAGGGTGAGCGGCGCGCGGATGAACAGCACCAGCCCGATCACGAACAGGATGTGATCGATGCCGAACAGGAGATGCTCCACACCGAGCACGAAGTAGCCGGCGATCGCTGGCGTGTCCGCGCCCAGATCGAGGCTCGGGGTCGTCGGTCTGAGGATCTGGCTGCGGGTCTCGCCGTCCAGGTAGGTGATGCGCACCAGCGCGTCCGTCAGCGTGGCGGCGAGGCCGTCGATGCGGATGACCCCGCTGCGCAGATCGCACGCCGTCTCCCAGCGCTCGATGAGCGCGGCACCGGTATGTTCCGGCAGCGAGGCGTCAGCGTGCTCGCAGGATCCCGGCAGCAGCGGCTCGATCGGCAGGCGCCGGTCCGCCAGCACCGGCTGCTTCCAGACCACGCTGAACCGCTGCGGCGCCGTTTCGTTGATTTCCAGGTAAGCCGGCCGGACTTCGTGCGCGCTGGCCCAGGCCGCCGTGAGGGTCAGCAGCAGCGCGCTCAGCGCCGGGCCGAGCCTGGGGCGCGAGCCGGTCACGAGCGGACCACGTCGTACTTCGACAGCAGCGCCTGGTAGTAGGCCTCATTGGCTTCGCGTCGCTGCTGCTGGCGGAAGTCGGCGGCAACGCGCTCGGCAACGGCGTCGAAATCGAGCTGACGGGCCGGCGTGCGCTGCTC
>JBFISC010000061.1:0-15762 GCA_041608775.1 Pseudomonadales bacterium
ACGACGGGCCTTCTGCTCGAATCAGAGGCCGCCGTTGATCACCATGTCCTGCCCCGTCATCCAGCTCGATGCGGGGGAGGCCAGGTAGACCACGGCGGGCGCGATGTCTTCCGGCGTGCCGACCCGACCGAGCGGCACTCCGAACTTCCTGCCCATGTCGGGGATGTCCTCTTCGGTCATCTTCGTGAACTCGAGGAACACCTCCGTCGGGATGGGTCCCGGTGATACCGAGTTGACCCGAATCCCGAGCGGCGCCAGCTCGACTGCCAGGGTCTGGGTCAGGTTGTTCACCCCCGTTTTCGCCACCGCGTAGGGACCATTGTAGGGCGACGGCCGGTTGGCCACCTGAGACGAGATGTTGATGATGGTGCCGCCACCGTTGTCCTTCATGATGTTCGCGGCTGCCTGGGCGCCGGTCCACACCGCCTTCAGATTGAGGTTCATCTGAAAGTCCCACTGACGTTCCGGCATCTCGAGCAAGGTGCGGGGCACGCGATCATCGGCGCCCCCCGCGTTGCTGACCCAGCAGGTCAAGGCGCCCATTTCGGCGAATGCTCTTTCCGCCAGCGCCTGGACCTGTTTTATCTCCATCATGTCGGTGGTAACCGCCAGGGCGCGTCTGCCCAGAGCGCGGACCTTCTCGGCGACCGCTTCGATCTCTGCGGTGCGGCGGGCGGCGAGCACCACATCCGCACCCGCTTCCGCCAGCCCGATGGCGATGCCTTCGCCGATGCCCCGACCGCCGCCGGTGACGACCGCGACCTGACCTTCGAGGCGAAAGGTGTCGATGATGCTCATGGCTTTCTCCTCGAGTATCTGACCCGCTGCCGGGAGCTCAAGTCGACGCTCGCTCTGCCGCGGGATCTGCCTGACTGCCCCTGAGCAGCCGGCCCGGCATAGCGCCGGTGGGCTGCCCGTTCTCGTAGGTCACCGTTCCGGATTTGATGGTCAGGCGGTAGCCGTCCGCCTTCTGCACCAGCCGCTTCCCGCCGGCCGGAAGGTCATAGGCCATCTCGGGCGGATGGAGCCTGAGCGCGTCGTAGTCGATGAGGTTCAGGTCCGCCAGGTAGCCCGGCGCGATGACCCCCCGATCCTTCAGCCCGTAGACCTCGGCGGAATCCTGCGTCAGTTTGTGCACCACGAACTCGAGCGGAAGCTTCGGCCCCCGTACGCGATCCCGGGCGAAGTAGCTGAGCATGTAGGTGGGCACGCTGGCATCCACCAGCACGCCGCAATGGGCGCCGCCGTCCGACAGCCCGAACACGCTCTGCGGGTGCTCGATCACCTGCCGCTGGCCTTCCAGATCGCCCTCGTAGCGGCCGAACAGGATCAGCAGGGGGCGCCCCTCCGCCAGCACGTCCATGATGACTTCACGGGGATCGAGGTTGGATCTTCTCGCCACGGCGGCAACGGTGTCCTCCGGTCCCGGTTCGTAGGAGAGCGCCTCGTCCATGATGTACTGGTGCTCGTGGTCAGTCAGGAATCGCACCGCATCACGGTTCTTCGGCAGCAGTGGTTCTTCCGCCAGCACCCGGGCGCGGAAGGCGGGATCCTTCAGGCGCGCCCGTCGCTCTGCCAGCGGCAAGTCGTGAATTTCCCGATAGGCGGGAAACTGCCGCATTGGGTTGATGGTGCCGTCCAGCGTCATCAGGATCGACGCGGGGCGGGCCCCGACCTGGGGCCGCAGTTTGAAGCCGTCCCGGTGGAGCTTTTCGGCCAGCGACCAGATGGGCGCGGGCCCGGCGGTGACGAGGGGCGTGACGGTGCACCCCGTCGTTCGGGTGATGTGCTCGATCCAGGCCAGCTCCTCGGGATCGCTCAGGGAGTCGGATACGAACTCCATGGTGCCGTGATCGAGGCCTTCGAAGGCGCTGCCGATGGTGATCATCTCCTCGGCGGAGGCGCGGGTTCCGGGCACCAGATTGCCGGCTTTGTCCACGTGGCCATAGAAGCGCGAGGTGGAGAAGCCCAGCGCGCCGGATTCCAGCGCCCGGCGGGTGATGGCACGCATGGCCTCCATGTCGTCGCGGGTCGCTTCGTCGTAGCAACGCTCGCCCATCACGTAGTGGCGAATCGCCACGTGGGGCACCTGGGTGCCCACGTCCACGGTGTAGGGCGTGTCGATACTGTCGAGGTATTGCTCGAAGCTCTCCCAGCCCCAGGGAATGCCCTCGTGCAGCGCCGTGCCGGGAATGTCCTCCACGCTCTCCATCAGCGCCACCAGCTCGTCCTCGGTGCCGGGCCGGACCGGGGCGAAGCCCACGCCGCAGTTGCCCATGACGACGGAGGTCACGCCGTGCCAGCTGCTCGGCGTGACCTGCTTGTCCCAGCAGACCTGGCCGTCGTAGTGGGTGTGGATGTCGACGAACCCGGGGGTGAGCAGATCGCCGTCTGCCTGTACCACCCGTCGTGCCCGTGGGGGGCTCTCGTCGGGTCCGGTCACGGCCACGATCCGGCTGCCGTCGACGATGACATCACCGCGGAAGGCGGCCTTTCCCGTGCCGTCCACGATGGTGGCGTTGCGGATGATCAGGTCGTGCATGGTTCTTGTCCGGCGCTGTGCTGGCTCCGATCCTAGCATGGTCCCGGGCGGACCGATCCTAGGGCTCCGGAAGCGGCGAGCGAGGCAACGCCGGTCGGGTACGCGACGGGTGCGGGTCGGCGCCTAACGATCGAATAACAATTTACCTGCGGGCGTCTCACAGTCCGGGTCGACGGTTCCTGCAACAATGCCTGCTCATATCTCGGGACAGTCGTGCCTGACGAAGCCGGCGAACGGCCGGAAGGCGGACCTGGGGGTGACGGATGGATCTTCTGCGGGCAGCGTTCCTGCTGGAAGCCGAACTGGCGGAGCTTTCGCGGCTACCGGCCTGGAAGCGGGAGGATCTGGAAAACGTCGTCCGCGCGTCGGTCCGGGCGATGCGGGAGGCGGCAGACCGAATCGAGCGGCTGGAAGCGATGACCCAACGCCCGACGTTGAGCGCGGTTCCGCTTCACCATCAGCCCTGATTCGTCGGGGCAGGTGCCGAGCCAGACGGGGCCCGGCGTCGGTCCCGCGCTACCGCCCGGGCGCGAGGCGGAACAGGGCGAACTGCCCCTCGGCTTCTTCCAGCGGCGGAAAGCCGGCAATGATCTCCGGGTAGTCGGGCCGGTACTTGGCGACGTAGGCCTCGAGCACGGGCTCCCAGCCATCGGTCATCCGGGTCGCGACCAGGTCGTAGGTGCGGTCGCCCATGCGCATCTGCACCGGACCGCCGTCGCCGAGCATGGATACCCAGCCGCTGTCGGGTGCGCCGACCACGTGCAGGGCGCCCTGGTGCTGAATCACCCAGATGGTGACGACCCGGGGCAGGGTGCCAGGCACCTTGAGGCTGATCTCGTGGGTGGCCGAGGTGTCCGGCCAGCTCGCCGGAGCCGCTGTTGGCGTGCCGCCGATGAACAGGCCCGGCAGGGGACCGATGGGGGCGGCAACCGCCACCACCACCAGGAGGATGACGATGAGGCCGAGGATCCATGTCAGTGCTTTCATCTGCTGAGGTACCCGAGCTGGTTGCCTGGCCGCGGGCCGGCTGGCGATCGCGCCATGATAGCCTGTCCGGCTCGCCACTGGATCGAGTCTGACAACCATGCAGGACCCTTTGGCTCCCTCGGTTCCACCCGAAGCAACGGGCAGCGCAGTCGCTGAGGACGACGGCCGCTGGCGCTGGCTGCTGCTGGTCGGGCTCGTCGGGCTGTTTCTGCTGGCCACCACGACGCCCAGAGGTTCCGAGACGCGTTGGGTATGGAACGGCGTGGAGCGCGGCCCGGACTCGGCCACCTTCGCGGCGCCGGGCCTGCTGCGCAGCGACGACGCGCCGGGTTGGATCCGCGACGCCATCGCCGCCGGCCGGGTCGGCATCGAGCTCGAGGTGACGCCGTCGGTCGCCGCGCAGACCGGGCCCGCCCGGATACTCTCCGTGTCGATGGATCCATGGCGGCGGAACCTGACCATCGCGCAGGAGCACCGGGACCTGGTCGTGCGCGTGCGCCGTCACGGAGCATCGCAGAACGGTACCCCGCCGTTCGTGGTCCCGGACGTGTTCGAGCGGGCCCAGCCCGTGCGAATCGACGTCGCGCTGGACGGGGACGGCATGCGGGTCGCCGTCGACGGAGTTGCGCGGCTGTCGGTCGGCTGGGCGGCGTCCCCACCCTTCGAGCTCTGGGATCCCGGCTACCCGATCGGGCTCGGCAACGAGCTGACCTGGAATCGGCCGTGGCTCGGCACCGTGTCGGTTGCCTCGCTGGCGGTAGGTGGAGAATCGGTGAACCTGCTGGCGCCCGGCGCGCTCGCCGCCCCTGTTGCCGGCTCGCCGGCGCTGCCGTTCGCCTGGTTCAGCAGCAGCCTCGCGGATCTGGCGCTGAATTTTCTGCTGATGATCCCCATGGGACTGCTGACCGCCTGGGTTGCGCGATCCCCGGGGATGTTGCGCGCGGTGCTGTTGTGGGTGCCCGTGGTGCTGCTGGCCGAAGCCATCCAGCTGGTCATTCCCGGCCGGTTTCCCTCTGCATCCGACGTGCTGCTCAATCTCGCGGGCGTTCTGGTCGGAAGCGCGATCGCGGTTCGCTGGCGCTTGGGAGGCCGGTGATCCGCACGGGTTCGTCGGCGGACGGCCGCGCGCACCGGCCGACTTACTGGAACCCGTTTACTGGAGCGCACGCTGGCGGTAGCCTCCGGGGATCACGTTCAGGAGGATGCGCGATGGGTTTCTACGGCCACACGATGACGTCGATCACCGGCGATGCGGTGGATTTCGAGCAGTTCCGCGGCCAGGTCTGTCTGGTCGTCAATGTCGCCAGTGAGTGAGGGCTGACGCCCCAGTACGCCGGGTTGCGTACTCTGCACGAACAGAACCAGGACGCGGGTTTCACGGTGCTCGCGTTCCCCTGCAATCAGTTTGGCGCCCAGGAGCCGGGCACCGACGCTGAGATTCTCGAGTTCGCGCGGTCGAACTACGGGGTCGAGTTCCCGATGTTCTCCAAGGTGGAGGTGAACGGGGCCGGCGCGTGCGATCTCTATCAGTTCCTGAAGGCCGCGGGTAAGGATGAGGAGAGTCGGGCGGACATCGCCTGGAACTTCACCAAGTTCCTGGTCGACCGCGAAGGCACGGTAGTGGCCCGCTTCGCGCCCCAGGTGACACCCGAGGAGATCGCCAAGCGGATGCCGGAGTATCTCGGCTGAAGCCGGTGCGGGCGGGTCGGCTCCGCTGGCCCGTCCGTCCCGCGCTACGCCGGGGCGCTTTCCCAGAAGCCGTGAAAGCCGTAGGGCTGCAGCGGCAGCGGCACCGCGGCGACCGGTCCCGCCGCCAACGAATCGGGCGCGAACACGCACAGGCGGGTGGTTCCGGCGCGGCCGTCGTACACGGCTGCGATGACCCAGCCGTCGTCCAGGTCGCGGGCCCCCGGCCGGGGCGCGAACACCGGCTCACCGACGAACTGACCTTGCTCCGCCGACCAGACCTCGGCGGGACGGTCCCGGTCTACTGCATCCACCCGGGCGACGGCATCGAAAGGGTCCGAGTTCACGTGGTTGCTGCGGGTCGCCGCGTAGATGGCCGGCGTCTCCTGACCCTCCCGTGCGGGATGCACCCGCGGGAAGTCCATGCCGTAGTCTGACAGCTGCGTCCACGCGGCCTCATCGGAATCGTCCCTGACCGTGGCGCGGTACAGCCGTTGGAACGACGGCCGACGGTCCGGCAGATCGGGGTCGAGCGCCTCGTGGGGCCCCCGAAAGCCGAACTCGCCACCGAACTCGAAGGATTCGAACGCACACATGTCCACCTCGCAGGTGTGATCGTCGGCATCGTGGGCGTTGGCGAAGTGAATGACGAACGCGCGCTGGGGCAGGCGGATGGTACGCACCGGGCCCGGGCGGCCGCGCGGAATCAGATACAGCTCGCCGCCCCTGGCGTCGTCGGTGCGCAGGGCTTCGATCAGCGAGCCGAACCCCAGCATGGCCTTGGCGAACTTCGGCAGGCTCGCCTTCATCGGGTTGCCCGCCAGCACGTACCAGCGCGGCGTCACGACGAAATCGTGCTCGAAATGCATGCCCGGAATGGTCACCTCGCGCTCGGTGATCTGATCGCCCTGGCCGTCGAACTCCCGGAACACGAACCGCGACGGGCTCTCGCGGTACACGTTGCAGCCGATCAGCCGCTGTGACTGCGAATCGATGCGCACGTGAGCGAGGAACGCCGCGTCCGGGAGGATGTCGCCGAATGTCTCCTCGCCGATCGTCTCCAGGCTTTCCGCGTCGAGGGCGTAGGGGCGCCCGCCCTCCCAGCCGGACACCAGGCGTCCGGCCCAGGGCTGGATGGTGGTGTTGGAGACGTTGCGCGGCCCCGGCGCGCGCAGATTGCGCAGGGGCGAGCGGCTGACGTTGGTTCCGAGGCCTTTGTGCACGAGGTGCCCGGCGGCCCGTTCCGCGGTGTAGGCGGGGGTTCTGACGAAACGCGACAGGAAACGGGCACCGCCGTCGCGGGTGAAGGTGAGGGAGCGGACGAAGCCGTGACCGTCGAAGGGGTGGGCGAGGCGGCCGCCGATCTTCGTCCAGCCCGGGCCGTTCTGTAGGTGCCGTCCCCCGGCCAGCTCGCCGGGCAGCGTGCCCTCGATCATCGATGCCGGGATCTCGAGGGCCTGCTCTCCGGGGTCCGCCGTCATCACCGCGTTCCACGCGGCCGCCTTAGCTTTCATCCGCCCAGCTCCAGGTAGTGGCTCGGTCCAGCGTTGGTGTCGCGCTAGCCGCGAATCACCCGTCCGGGCCGGGCGCCGGTGTCCTCGTCGTTCTCCCGGGTCGGCACGCCGTTCACGAACGTGTGCAGGTAGCCGACGGCAGGCTGCAGGATCCGCGAGCCGCCGGCGGGCAGATCGTGATGCACCTTCAGCGGTCCGAGACCCAGCCGCTCGAGGTCGAACACGTTCAGGTCGGCCCGCTTGCCGACCTCGATGCTGCCGCGATCGGGAAGGCCGAACAGCGCCGCGTTGCGGTTGGTCTGCTTGTGCACCATCAGCTCGATGGGCATCTTCGGGCCGCGGGTGCGGTCGCGCACCCAGTGGGCGATCTGGTAGGTGGGGTTCACCGCGTCGAAGATCAGGTTCACGTGGGCGCCGGCGTCCGACAGGCCGATGGTGGTGTCGGGGTGCCGGATCATCTCCTCCATCACGCTGGAGCTGCCGTCGACGAAGTTGGCGCCGAGCAGGATGGCGAAGCGGTCGCCGTTGCCCGAGGTCAGGAAGTCGTACATGTACTCCGGCACGCTCTGGCCGGCCGCGGCGGCGAGCGCGGCGATGTTGCCGTCCGGTTCCGGCTCGTAGTTGATCGGCAGGTCGATGGGGAACATGGACGGTGCCGCCATGGCCAGCAGGCCGTAGACGTTGGCCATGACGCCGGGTTTTTCCGGCGGCACGTCGCGGTCGGCGAGTATCGCTGCCCTCACCTCGGGCTTGCGCATTTCCGCCAGTCGTTGCGCGAGCGGCAGCTCGGCCAGCTTCAGGTAGGTCTCGCGCCGCTGAAACATGTGATAGGCGTCGAGGTTGGTCACGAACCCGATGGGCCGGGTGGTGATCTGCGGCCGCAGGGTCAGGCCCCGGGCGTTTGCCTGCTCCACGATCTTCAGGCAGTTGCGCCACTGGTCCGGGCGGTTGCCGTTCTGCACCAGGGTGAAGGTGCAGTTGCGGCCGGATTCCCGGGCGATGTCCGCGAACAGCTCCACCTCCTGCTCGGTGGTCCAGCGCTCCGGGCCGGCCATGTCGCCGACCACGCCGGCCGGCACCGCCTGAAAGACGCCCTTGCCTGCCTTCTTCATGGCCTTGCCGATGGCGAGCAACTCGGCTTTCTCGGCGAAGGTGCCGGGGATCGGCTCGCCGGCGACGGACCGGTGGCCGATGGTTCTCGAGGTGGAGAACCCTAGGGCCCCGGCGGCCAGGCCTTCCTCGACCAGCCGGCTCATGGCGGCCAGATCGTCCGCGGTCGCATCCTCGTGGCGCAAGGCCCGGTCGCCCATCACGTAGTTGCGCAGCGCCGAGTGGGGAATCTGGGTACCCACGTCCAGCGTGTACTGCCGCGTTCCCAGGTAGTCGATGTACTCGGGAAAGGATTCCCACCGGCCCCACTCGATGCCTTCGTACAGGGCGGTGCCAGGAATGTCCTCCACCCCTTCCATCAGCTCGATCATGCGCTGCTCGCCGCCGGGCGGGCAGGGTGCGAAGCCTACGCCGCAGTTGCCCATGACGATGCTGGTGACGCCCTGGCCGAACGACGGTTCGATCCGGTCGTCCCAGCTCACCTGCCCGTCGTAGTGCGTGTGCACGTCCACCCAGCCCGGGGTTAGGCAGGCGCCAGCCGCATCCAGGGTGCGGGTGGCTTTGCCATCGACCCTGCCGACGGCCGAGATCCGGCCTTCTTTGATGGCCACATCGCCCGTGTACGCCGGGGCGCCAGTGCCGTCGACGATGGTCGCGCCTCTGATCAGGTAGTCGTGCATGCGTGCTCCCGGTGTTCGCGTCTGGGTCCGATGATACGAGCCGGGCGACCGACAGGTCCACGCCAGATGCTGCGGCGCGTCAGTCCTCGGCGTACTTCAGGTAGGCGCTGGCGGTGGCCTGGGCCATCTTGTCGCCGTCGAAGGGGATGGACATCTCCGGCGTGAACTCCAGCACCACCCGCTCCGGGGTGTCGAGAAACTGGACGAACTTCGCCGGGTCGAGGTTGCGCGTGAAGGCGTTCCCGTCGTCCTGCCGACCGGCCATGCCTTGCGCCAGCAGCCCGTAGAACCAGCGCTTGGTCTTGTCGTCGTCGTGAATGACCGTGTGGCCCTTGTAGGTCACCGTCTTGCCGCCGCCCATCGGCGTGCCTTTGCTCGAGATGACGATGGAGGAGCGGCCGTCCCGGGCGATGGCTTTGATGCGAACGCGCTCCCGGGTCGCGGTCATCCAGATCTTGCCGTCCACGGGCACGTAGGCCGTCGTCACGCCGATCGGGTGCCCGGCCTTGTTCGCCCAGATGAACACGCACTCGCCGCCGGTAGCGACCAGCTCGCGCTCCTTTTCCGGTTCGAGCCGGTACTGCTTGACGTCGTCGTAGTTGGTGATGTTCTCGGTCATGGCATTCCTCGATTTGCTGTCAGCAGGTCAGCGCCGATCGAACCGTATGTGCAGATACGGCAGATTGCGCAGGATGAAGCTGGGCTCCGCCTTTGGCACCGGCTGGTCCGGATCCAACCGGATGTTCTTCATCCGGCGGAGCAGGGCTGGAAATCCCAGGGTGAGCTCCTGTCGCGCCAGCGGCGCGCCGATGCAGTGATGCACGCCGGAGCCGAACGCCAGGTGCATGGCCGCCTTTTCGCGGCGGACGTCCACCTCGTCCGGACGCTCGAACTGGCGCTCGTCTCGATTGGCGGCTCCGTAGCGGAGCATGACCAGCTCGCCGGCCTTCAGCGGGAAGCCGCCGAGCTCGGTGTCCCGGGTGACCAGCCTCGGCAGCCCCTGGACCGGTGCTTCCAGTCGCAGCGCTTCCTCGACGAAGGTTCGCGTCAGCTTCGGATCGTCGCGAAGTGCCTCCTGCAGGTCCGGCCGCTCGCAGAGGATCCGCATGCCCCAGCCGAAGGTGCTGGTCGTGGTTTCGTGTCCGGCGACGAGGAACTGATTCAGGATCGACAGGGCTTCGCCGTGGGTGAGGTGCCTATCCTCATCCTCGAGGCGGCTGGTCGCGAGGATGGTGATCATGTCCTCCTGGGGCTCGGTGCGGCGGGCCTCGATGAGCCCCACGAGCAGCTTCTGCAGATTCACGGCGAGCTCCGCGCGGCGGACCATCTCGTCCGGGGGCACGGGGCTCATGCGCAACCCTGCGGCCGCCGCGGTGGCCGCATCGTAGAAGAACGGCCGGTCGGCCTCGGGAATGCCGAGCCGGTCCGAGATGATCTGCAGCGGCACGGGAAACGCAAAGGCGGCCATGAAGTCCACGGCTTCGTTTTCCATCAGGCGGTCTGAGTGCGCCTCGATCACGGCCCGGACCGGCGCCTCGCTGCGTTTGATCTGGCTGCCGGTGAACAGCTTCGCGACCAGCGAGCGGTAGCGGGTGTGCTCCGGCTCGTCGAGGGTCAGCATGGTCGGCGGGATCTCGATCATCTGTCCGTTCAGCGCTTCGAGCCTCTGCCGGGTGTCGTCCGGGAGGCCGGCGATGCCGGCCCGCGCCACGGTGTTCATGAAAGTGTCGAAACGGCTTGAGAAGGTGGCGGTGTCGCGGATGGCCTCGCGGATGAGGTCGTAGCGGGTCACGTAGTGCAGGTTCAGCTCCGGCACGTGGAACACCGGGGCCTCGTCCCGGAGCAACCGGTAGGCGCTGTAGGGCTCTATCAGGGTCTCGGGGTCGAACACCCTGATGTCGCGGAGATCAACGGATGACGGCATGAATCTTCTCCGGATGGATTCTGATCAGCACCCGGGCCTGGTCCCTCAGCCATTGCTCCAGGTCCGCGGGCTCCGGGTAGCCGGCAGTGGCGATGTTGGCGAAGACCAGCCGGGTGCCGCGCGTCAGGTCCTCCGTCTCCACCGAGGCCCGGCCCACGACGTTGACGAAGTTGAAGGGCTCGGCGTTGGAGATCGCGCAGAGGCTCACCCGCGGATCCCGCTCCAGTGACCGGCGCTTGAAGGTGGCGCCCGGCGTGCTCACCACCAGCGTATCACCGTCCCGGGCGTAGGCTACCATCGAGCTCAGCGGCTGGCCGTCGGCGTTGAGCGTCGTGAGCACGGCCCAGCGATGCTCGGACAGGAACCGGTCTGCCCGTTCGTCCGGTGCGATCATGTTTCCCCTCTGGCCCGCCCCTGCTGCCCTTGTCATACTCCATTTGCAGCGCCGTTGGGAAGGGGGCCTGATGACAAACGCCGCGGCTACGGCACCTCGCCACGTTCGAGCGGACGAGCGTCTGGCAGAGCTCGGGATCGATCCGGGCATGCTGGAAGACTACCGGCGTCTCCTCGGGGTGCTCGATGAGACCCCGGACGTGCCGGGTCGCGTCCTGGCCCTGTGTCGGGAACGGGTGGCCGCGCTGCACGGCTTGGCGGCCACGCCTTCGGACGCTCTCGATGCTCCGGAGGTGCAGGCGCTGCACCGGGGTGAGTTCGCCGGGTTCGCGGCTTCCGAGCAGGCCGCGTTGACGCTGGTGGACAGCCTGTGCTTTCAGCCCCACGCCATGGAGGACGCCGACGTGCAGCGCTGCGTCGAGGCATTCGGCGCGAAAGGCGTCGTGGGCCTGATGACGGCGATCGCGTTTGCCGACGTGGATTGCCGGCTGCGCCTGACGCTGGCCGCCCCGGGCCGGAATTCTCCCTGACTTTGCGAGGAGGTCGACATGTCGACGAAGCCGCGTCTCGAGTCCGCCGTTGCGGGTGAGGCCCCGGTGGTCGCAACGGTGTTTGCCCACGCGCCGGAAGTAATGGAGGTCTTCTCCAGGCTGTATGCACGCTTCTGGCAGCAGGGTCGCGTGTCCCCGGTGGTCAAGGAGATGACCCGGATCCGCAACGCGCGGATCACCGACTGCGGCTACTGACGCAACGTGCGCTTCGACTCCGCCCGTGCGGCGGGGCTGACGGAGGACGTCGTCGGGCAGATCGACGACGGCTACGAGCGCTCCCTGGGCGCCCGGGAAGCGGCGGCGCTCAAGCTCACCGATGCCATCATCTCGCCTTCGCCAGGGCTGGGCCAGGGCGATCTCGACGCGCTGCGGGCTGCCCTGGAGGATCCCGAAGTCGCCGAGCTGGCGCTCGGTGTCGGTCTGTTTCACGGCATGTCCAAGGTGCTGATCTGCCTGGGCCTGGAGCCGGAAGAGATGGACACCACGATTCTGCCGACGCCGGGGAGCTCGCCATGACCGTCGACGAGCTGCTGGCCAAACAGGAGATCGCCGAGCTTTCCGGCACCTATATGCGTGGTCTCGACCGATTGCAGCCGGAACTGGTTCGCAGTGTGTTTCACGACGATGCGACCACGGACTATGGCTTCTTTCAGGGCGGCCCGGACGGTTTCGCGGAGATGGCGTACGAGGCGCTCAAGGACCACCTGGCCAACCATCACCTGCTGGGCCAGATCAACATCACCCTCGCGTCGGAGGACGTCGCCTACGGCGAGGTGTACTTTCAGGCGTTCCATCGCCTGGTGGTCGATGGTCGCGAGCAGGATCTGTTCATCGCCGGCCGCTACGTGGACCGCTACGAGAAACGCTCGGGCGTCTGGAAGATCGCTTTCCGCAGCGAGATCAACGACTGGGCACGCACGGTGGATGCCGCTGACGAGTTCTTTCGTCAGCAGCCAGCGGCGCTGCGCGGTGCGCGGGCGCCGGACGATCCGTCCTGTCGTCCGGAGACGCTGGGCCGCCGCTGAGCTTCGTTCCCGCCGGCTCATTCGGGCCGCGGTCCGTCAGGGCTCGCGGATCAGGTCGCTGCCGTCCCAGCCGGCGGCGGCCTCCCGCACCAGCTGGTAGAAGCCGCGCAGCGGGGGGCTCGCCTCGTAGAGCTCGAGCATGTGACCGAGCGACGCGGTGGCATCGACGAACGCGAACTCGACGCCGCTCTCGGTGGTCGCGCGGCTGGCCAGGGGCAGAGCATCGCCGCTGCACGCGTCGATGGCCGCGTCGAGGTCCGAGACGAAGTAGGCCAGGTGATGCAGCCCCTCGCGGCCCGGCGCGAACAGGTCGCGGAACGGGCTGGGCCCCTCCTCATCCTGCTGCACCAATTCCAGCATCACCTCACCCCACTGGCCGTAGGCGGAAGAGTGCACGAATCGACACGCCCGGCCCCGGTGGACACCCCGGGCCAGGGCGATGCGTCGCGCAACGAAGAACGGCCCGGCGCCGAACCGCGCGTTCATGCTGCGCGCTGCAGCTTCGATGTCGGTCACGAAATAGGCGATCTGAACCGGGTTTCCGAGGACGGCTGGAAGGTTCTGCATGGTGTTCCCGCTGTTCCCGCTGTTCCTGCTGTTCCGGCGCGAAAACCGTCAAGGTTGACGGATTGGGGCGCTCGCTCATACTACGCGAGATCGGGAACATTCCCGAACGGAATGGAACAGGGGATCGCGGAGGGCGCCCATGCCGGACGATCTGACAGCACCGCCGGACCGGCGGCTCGCGCCGGGCGAAGCGCGCTGCCCCGGGCCGAGCACGCGGGACATCATCCTGCGCGACGGAGACAGCGTGCCGGAGCCGCTGCTGGCCGAGTCCTACCGGTTTCTCGGCGACGCGGACATCGCCTTTTCCCGCTACACCTCCCAGGCGTTCTTCGACCGCGAGATGGAGAAGCTGTGGTCCCGCACCTGGCAGTGGGCGTGCCGCGAGGAGCACGTGCCCAGCCCGGGGGACTACTACGTCTACGACGTCGGGCCCTATTCGGCGCTGGTGGTGAGGGATCGGCAGGGGGAACTGCGCGCGTTCGCCAACGCCTGCCCGCACCGGGGCATGCAGCTGTGCGAAGCGGCAACCTCCGGCCACGGCAAGCAGTTTCTGCGCTGCCCGTTCCACGGTATGTCGTGGCACCTCGATGGAACCCTGCGGGAGATCCCCTGCCGCTGGGACTTCCCCCACGTGGAGGACGAGTCGTTCGGGCTGACGCCGCTGGCGGTCGATAGCTGGGGCGGCTTCGTGTTCGTCAATTTCGACGCCGGCGCGGAGCCGCTCGAAGATTACCTGGGGGTGCTGCCGGAGCATTTCGCCGCGTGCGCCTGGCCGCTGGAGGATCGCTACGTGTGGTTGCACATGCACAAGATCCTGCCCGGCAACTGGAAGATGTGCGTGGAGGGTTTTCTCGAGGCTTACCACGTGCTCGCCACCCACCCGGAAGGGCTGCGCACCGCTGGTGACGCCAATGCCCAGTACGACGTGTTCGGGCGCCATGTCAGCCGCTTCCTGCACACCATCGCCTACCCCAGCCCGCACCTGCCGAAGGCACTCTCGGAGCGGGAGCTGTTCGCCGCCCTCGGCCACCGCCCGGAGGAGCTGCCGGAGGGGGTCGGCGCGCGCCAGCGCCACGCCGAGCTGCTGCGCGAGCAGCAGGGACGCGAGCTGGGGGTGGACCTCTCGGGCGTCAGCACCAGCCAGATGCTCGATTCCATCGAGTATTTCCTGTTCCCCAACGCCTGCTTTTTTCCGGGCATCAACATCCCGCTGATCTACCGCTTCCGGCCCCTCGACGTCGATCACTGCATTCACGAGATCATGATGCTGAAGCCGGTGCCAGCGACCGGGCAGCGGCCGCCGCCCGCCGAGGTGGTGCACCTCGGCATCGACGATTCCTACACCCAGGTAAAGGCATTTGCCGAGACCGGGCTTGCCTTCGTGCTCGATCAGGATACGGAGAACTTCCGGCGGCAGCGGGCGGGGATCAAGGCTTCCATGAAGCCGGGCCAGACGCTCGGCAACTACCAGGAAGTGCGCATCCGCCACCTGCACCAGACCCTGGACGAGTACCTGGCTGACTGAGCAGGCGGTCGGCGTTACCCCGGTGGCGAGCGCCGCCGGCGGAGGCGGACATATCCGGCGTGGTCGCTACCACTCGGTCTGGGGCAGCAGCTCGCAGTTGGCGTCGGCCTGCGGCACCAGGTTCTCCTCGGTGAGCCGGTCCGCGGTCGAGAACACCACGGCGCCGGCCGTGCCCGCCAGATTGCCCAGGATGCCTCCGAACGCCGTTCCGGCGACGTTGTTGATGTGGGTCTCCAGCAGGCAGCAGAGCTTGGTGTCCATGGTGGGCTGCTCCTCGCATTGCTTCAGGCCCTTGACCGCGTCGATCAGCCCCAGGGCCATGTCCACCATGTCGGCCAGGTACTCCACGTACTCGGCGCCGTAGCCGTCGGCGGTCATGCCCAGGCTCTCGCCGGAATCCACCCGCACCCGCCACCAGCCGGACATGGGGGTGCCGCGCGGCCGCCGCGCCGGCACGATGGCGCTGAAGCCTTCGGCCAGCTCACCGCGCAGAATGTCAATGGCGCTCGGGGAGAGGTCGAGACGATCGAGCAACGCCGTGCGCTGCGGGGTCACGACGTGCAGCTTGATGCCCTGGTCCACGGCCGCCTCGATGATGTCGACCGCGTTCGCTCGCACCGGTGTCCGGATCGTCCGTGCCGGCACGTGCTCGACGACCGTGTCCCAGACGCCCTGGCGGACGGTCTCGCGAACGTCGCGGAAGACCTTCCCGTCGCGGATCGCGAACCGGCCAGTCGGGTTGGCCACGACGTCCACGCCGAAGAACGCGGTCTGGGCATCGCGATAGCCGCGCCGGAACCCGAGCAGGTTCGGCGCGGTCTGCAGCCCGGTGTCGGCCGCCTCCGGATTGGCGGCCATCAGCCGGTACTGGGCAAGCGGCCCCAAGTCCCTGGGGAGCGCGGTGGTGGGTAGCCGGGTATCTTCGTCCGGACTGAACAGCTTGTGGGCCAGCGCCTTCAGGTACTCGTTCCCGGCCAGGCCGGTCGCAAAGTACCGGTCGGCCAGGTACTCGAGCGGCTGGTGGCCGGCGCTGACCAGATAGGTGTGGTCGGTCATCAGTGCCCAGATGCGGTCACGCTCATTGGCGTCGCTGGATCGGGGTGCGATCAGGTAGCGCCTCGAGCGCCGCTCCGAGCCATCGGGCGCGGAGAACGTGAACTCGAGCCACATGCTCTCGAGCTTCACGAGGTCGTCGTCTTCCGCGACCCCCTCGCTCGCGCTCTTCAGCTTGTCCGCCAGGGTAGAGAAGAGCCCGGCT
>JBFISC010000062.1:0-15622 GCA_041608775.1 Pseudomonadales bacterium
CCGGGGTCAACCTCGACGAGCGCGGTTATCTTTACGTGAACGATCTGTGCGCCACCGATGCCCCGAACGTGTACGCGGTGGGCGACGTAGTGCGCGGGCCCATGCTCGCGCACAAGGGCATGGAAGAAGGCATCATGGTCGCCGAGCGCATCGCCGGTCAGAAGCCGCTGGTGAACTACGAGACCGTCCCGTCGGTCATCTACACCCATCCGGAAGTCGCCTGGGTCGGCCAGACCGAGCAGCAGCTCAAAGCCAGCGGCGATGCCTACAACGTCGGCAGCTTCCCATTCTCGGTCAACGGGCGGGCGCTCGCGGCCAACGATACCCACGGGATGGTGAAGATCCTGGCGGATGCCGAGACCGACCGGATACTCGGCGTGCACGTGCTCGGTCCCCAGGCTTCCGAGCTGATCGCGCAGGCGGTGATCGCGATGGAGTTCGACGCCAGCGCAGAGGACCTCGGCCTCACCATGTTCGCCCACCCGACCCTGTCGGAGGCCGTGCACGAGGCGGCCCTGGGGGTCGCCGGCCATGCGATTCACATGGTCAATCGCAAGAAACGCAAATAACCACGGAAGTCCGATGAACCTACACGAGTATCAGGCCAAGAGCCTATTCAAGGAGTACGGCCTGCCGGTGTCCGACGGCTACGCCGTGGACACGGCGGAGGAAGCGGTGGCAGCCGCCAACAAGATCGGCGGCGATCGCTGGGTGGTGAAGGTCCAGGTCCATGCCGGCGGGCGCGGCAAGGCCGGCGGCGTCAAGCTCGTCGACAGCGTCGACGAGGTCAGAGCGTTCGCGGATCAGTGGATCGGTAAGAACCTGGTCACCTTTCAAACCGATGCGTACGGTCAGCCCGTGAGCAAGATTTACGTGGAAAGCTGCACGGATATCGCCACGGAGCTGTATCTCGGCGCGGTGGTGGACCGGGGCAGTCGCCGGGTCGTGTTCATGGCGTCGACCGAGGGCGGCGTGGAGATCGAGAAAGTGGCGGAGGAGACCCCGGAGAAGATCCTCCGTGCCACCATCAACCCGTATGTCGGGCCGCAGCCGTTCCAGGGTCGTCAGCTTGCGTTCGAGCTGGGACTCAAGGGTGACCAGATAAAACAGTTCACCAATCTTTTCATGGGGTTAGCGAAACTATTTAATGAATTGGATTGCTCTCTGCTGGAGATCAACCCGCTGGTGATCACCACCGAGGGGAACATTCACTGCCTGGATGCGAAGGTCAACATCGACAACAACGCGCTCTACCGCCAGAAGCAGGTGGCGGCCATGCACGACCCGACTCAGGAGGACGAGCGCGAGGCACAGGCCGCCGAGCACAGCCTCAACTACGTGGCCCTGGACGGTAACATCGGCTGCATGGTGAACGGCGCCGGCCTGGCCATGGGCACCATGGACCTGGTGAAGACCAAGGGCGGCAACCCGGCGAACTTTCTCGACGTGGGCGGGGGCGCCACCAAGGAGACGGTGGCCGAAGCGTTCAAGATCATTCTCTCGGATGCCAACGTGAAGGCGGTGCTGATCAACATCTTCGGCGGCATCGTCAGCTGCGCCACGATCGCCGACGGGATCATCGGCGCCGTGGAGGAGGTCGGGGTGGAAGTGCCCGTCGTCGTCCGCTTCGAGGGCAACAACGCCGAAGCGGGGCGCAAGCGCCTGGCGGAGTCCGGCCTCAACATCATCGCCGCGAAGAGCCTGTCGGATGCGGCGGAGCGGGCCGTGGAAGCCGCGGGGGGTAAGGCATGAGCATTCTCGTCGACAAGGACACCAAGGTCATCTGCCAGGGGTTCACCGGCTCTCAGGGCACGCTGCACAGCGAGCAGGCGCTGAAGTACGGCACCAGGCTGGTGGGGGGCGTCACGCCGGGCAAGGGCGGCACCGAGCACCTCGGGCTGCCGGTGTTCGATACCGTGAAGGCCGCGGTGCAGGAGACCGGCGCGACCGCGTCGGTGATCTACGTGCCGGCGCCGTTCTGCAAGGACTCCATTCTCGAGGCCCTGGACGCCGGCATCGAGCTCATCGTGTGCATCACCGAGGGCATTCCGACCCTGGACATGCTGCACGTGAAGGCGGCCATCGATGCCACCGGCACGCGCCTCGTAGGTCCGAACTGCCCGGGCGTGATCACCCCCGGCGCGTGCAAGATCGGGATCATGCCCGGGGAGATTCACCTGCCCGGCAAGGTGGGCATCGTCTCCCGATCCGGCACCCTCACCTACGAAGCGGTGAAGCAGACCACGGACCGCGGCTACGGGCAGAGCACCTGCGTGGGCATCGGCGGTGATCCGATCCCCGGCAGCCACTTCATCGACATCCTCGGCCTGCTCGAGCAGGATCCGGGCACCGAGGCGATCGTGATGGTGGGCGAGATCGGCGGGACTGCGGAGGAAGAGGCCGCCGAGTTCATCAGGGACAGCGTGAAGAAGCCGGTGGTGGGTTACATCGCCGGCGTCACCGCACCGCCGGGCAAGCGCATGGGTCACGCCGGTGCCATCATCGCCGGGGGCAAGGGAACGGCGAAGGACAAGTTCGCGGCTCTGAACGCCGCCGGGGTGCGCACCGTGGAGAGCCTGGCCGAGATCGGCGACGCTCTGGCAGAGGTGACCGGCTGGTCTTGAAATTCCGCCTTGCGGCCCCATAACGCCCTGAGTCGACGCCGCAGCTCGGGCGCCGGGGAGGCTTGACCTTCCCGGGCCGCCCGGCCCGGCAGACATCAGCGTTGAAGGGACACCGTATGGCCAAAGATCAGAGCGCCCGGACCACGGACAGCGGCGACAACGACGGCGCTGCCACCTACGGGTTTCAGACCGAAGCGAAACAGCTGCTCAAGCTGATGATCCACTCCCTGTACTCGAACAGGGACATCTTCCTTCGTGAGCTCATCTCCAATGCCTCGGACGCCATTGACAAGCTGCGCTTCCGGGCGATCGAGGCGCCGGAGCTGGTCGGCGATGACGCCGATTTCGCAATCACCATCGAGAGCGACGACGAGAAGGGCATGCTGACGATCCGGGACAACGGCATCGGCATGACCCGCCAGGAAGTGATCGACAACCTCGGCACCATTGCCCGCTCCGGTACGGCCGAGTTTCTCAGCCGTCTGTCCGGCGATCAGAAGAAGGATGCCGCGCTGATCGGTCAGTTCGGCGTGGGTTTCTACAGCGCTTTCATGGTTGCTGACGAAGTGGAAGTCCGTACCCGGGGCGCCGGGACCGAACAGGGAACCCTGTGGAAATCCCGGGGCGAAGACAGCTTCTCGGTGGAAGATGCCGCCGACCTGCCGCGGGGCACGGCGGTCACGCTGCATCTCGGCGCCGATGCCAGGGATTTTACCGACGGTTTCCGGCTGCGCAGCATCGTGCGCCGCTATTCCGACCACATCGGGGTGCCGGTGCGGATGCCGAAAGCCGCCGAGGCGGACGGGGAGCAGGAGGGCGAGACCGGGGCGATCGAGTACGAGACGGTCAATTCCGCCAAGGCGCTGTGGACCCGGCCGCGGACCGAGATCACCGAGGACGAGTACCGGAGCTTCTACAAGCACGTCTCCCACGACTTCGAAGATCCGCTCACCTGGAGCCACAACAGGGTCGAGGGCAAGCTGGAATACACCAGCCTCCTGTACGTGCCGAAGCGCGCGCCTTTCGACCTGTGGAACCGCGACGCACCGCGGGGGCTGAAGCTCTACGTGCAGCGGGTGTTCATCATGGACGAGGCGGAGCAGTTCCTGCCGCTCTACCTCCGCTTCATCAAGGGGGTCGTGGACTGCAACGACCTGCCGCTGAACGTGTCCCGCGAGATCCTCCAGCAGGATGATCGGGTCGGCACGATCCGCTCCGCGCTCACCAAGCGGGCCCTGTCGATGCTGCAGACTTTGGCGGACAAGCAGCCCGACGAGTACGCCACGTTCTGGGAGGAGTTCGGCGAGGTGCTCAAGGAAGGCACCGGCGAGGATTTCGGCAACCGCGAGGCGCTCGCCAAACTGCTGCGGTTCTCCTCCACCAGCGCGAAGGAAGACGCTGGGCGCAAGCAGACGGTGAGCCTGGACTCTTACCTGGAGCGAAAGGTGGAGGGTCAGGATCAGATCTACTATCTGGTCGCCGACTCCTTCGACGCCGCCGTGAACAGCCCGCACCTGGAAGTGTTCGAGGACAGGGGCATCGAGGTGCTGCTGCTCCACGACCGCATCGACGAGTGGCTGATGGCCAACCTGTCCGAGTATCAGGACCACCGCTTCCAGGATGTCACCCGTGCCGACCTGACCTTGCCTGGCGAGACCAGTCCCGCGAAGGAAGAAGGGGAAGAGCCTGAAGCAGACGGGCTCACCGGGCGCATCGCCAAGGTTCTCGATGACCGGGTCGAAAAGGTACGCCCATCGAAGCGTCTGAAGTCCTCGCCGGCCTGTCTGGTCCTGGGCGAGGACAGCCTGGGCCCGCAGATGCGCCGCATCATGGAAGCGAGCGGGCAGACCCTGCCGGAGAGCAAACCGCAGTTCGAGTACAACGCCGAGCATCCCCTGCTCGAGCGACTCGATGCGGAAACCGACGAGGCCCGGTTTGCCGAGCTGGTGCTGGTGCTGTTCGATCAGGCGAGCCTGGCCGGGGGTGTGCCCCTTCGTGACGCGCCTGCGTACGTGGAGCGGATGAACCGGCTGCTGCTCGACCTGCTGAAATAGCAGCGTCCGTCCGCGGCTGATCGTTACCTCAGGCGTGCTCCGTGACCAGCAGGGGGAGTAGCATGGGCGGCATGGAGGTCGCCATCATCGGCGGCGGCAACTTCGGTACCGCCATCGCCAACATCGCCGCAAGCAACGGTTTCGTCACCCATCTTTGGATGCGCGACGAGCGCCAGGTTGCAGACTGCCTCGAGCACCGGGAGAACCGTCGCTATCTTCCCGGGCACGCGCTGGTGGATGAGGTGCGGCCGACGAGCGACCTGGAGGGCGCCGTCGAGCGGAGCTCAGTTACGTTCGTGTCGGTGCCGAGCGCCTCGTTCCGGGATGCCGTGCGCCGCCTGTCGGATCACACCGAGGAGGGCGACATCGTCATCAGCGCCACCAAGGGCATCGAGGGGCGGTCGGCCGGCACGGGCTTTCTGCTGATGAGCGAAATCCTCGACGAGCTGCTGCCGACGACCCACATCGGCGCTCTGTCGGGGCCGAATCTGGCGGAAGAGATCGCCGCCGGCCATCAGACGGGCACCGTTGTTGCCAGCGCCGATCCCCGCGTCTGCGAGACGGTGCGCACCGTGCTGAAGAGCAGAACGTTCCGGGTTTACGACAACGCCGACGTCTACGGCGTCGAGCTTGCCGGCGCCCTGAAGAACGTCTACGCGATCGTCTGCGGCATCGCTGCTGGGCTCGAGGTCGGGCAGAACACGATTGCCATGCTGATCACCCGCAGCCTGGCGGAGATGAGCCGGTTCGCCGTCTCTCTCGGCGCCAACCCGTTCACCTTTCTGGGGCTTGCCGGCGTGGGCGATCTGCTGGTCACCTGCACCTCGCCGTTGTCGCGCAACTATCAGCTCGGCTATCGGTTGGCCCGCGGGCTGTCGCTGGCGGAGGCTCTCGAAGATCTCGGCAAGCTGGCCGAGGGCGTGAACACGCTCCGGGTGATGCACGCCCGGGCTGCCGAGCTCGACGTGTACATGCCGCTGGCCAACGGTCTCCATCGGGTGCTGTTCGACGGTGAAGACCTCGGCGAGGTTATCACCGAGCTAATGACCGGCGGTCAGCCCATCGATGTGGAGTTCGCCCATGCGGCCGTCGTCGAAGCCGCGCGCTGAGGTGGCGCGTCGCTGGCTCGGCGCGCTGCTGGTGCTGCTGGCGGCTCAGGCGCCGGCAGCCATGGCGGCGGCCGAAGACACGCCGGGCAGCCGGGATCCGTTCGGCGTGTCCCGCTACCCGCGGGCCTGGATCGTCGACTATCGGCGTGACGAGGAAGTCCGTCCGCGGGAGTTCGTCACCAGTCGCGTCGACCGCATCCGCCGCGACCTCCGGGTACCCGGGCTGCTGCGCGTCGACGGCCTGCTCGAGTCCGTGACCTACCGGATTCCCGACGGCGTGGCGGTGGCCGACGTGGTGGCCCACTACGCGGAGCAACTAGGCAGCGACGTGCTGTTCCGCTGCCAGGGCCGTGGCTGCGGCCGCAGCAACGACTGGGCAAACCAGGTCTTCAATCAGGCCATCCTGTACGGACCGGACACCAATCAGGTGTACGTGGCGCGGGAGTGGCAGGGCCGTCTGGTCGCGCTCTATGCCATCGAGCGCGGCAATCAGCGCACCTACGTGCATCTGCGGTTCGTCGAGCCGATGGGCGGGCTGGGCCTCGAGCCCAACGCCCTGCTGGTGCAACGGTTGAACGAGCGCGGCTGGGCCAGCGTCGACGGGGTGGAGCCGGGACCGGACGGCAGCATCGATACGGCGGGACGGCGGCTGCTCGAAGCGCTCGCGGGGCCGCTGGCCGAGTTTGCCGGTCAGCCCATTTACGTGGTCTGCCACGTCTACGGGCCGCAACAGCCGCAGGCGCTGCTGGACGCGTCCCGTCGCTGCGCAGAGGCCGGGGTGGAGGCAATCGCCGCCGGCTCGACCGCCGCCGGCTCGACCGCCGCCGGCTCGACCGCCGCCGGCGCCGGGAGTGGCGAGCTGGAGCTGCAGGCGTTCGGCGCCGGGGCGCTGCTGCCGCGGCCGAACCTCCGGCGGCCGCGGCTGGAGATCGTGCTGCCTGCCGTGGTCTCCCGACGGCGTGACTGACGTCGCCGAACTGGTGGAGACGACGGCGGCGCGGCTCGGCGCCGCCGGCGTGGTGTTCGGCCACGGGTTCGATAGCGCCTGGGACGAGGCGGTCGCCCTCGTCCTTCACGTCACCGGGCTTCCCGACGACCGGAGGGTTCTGGGCACGGCGGTGACCGCGGACCAGCGGCGCCGGGTCAGCGAGTTGCTCGATCGCCGCATCGACGATCGCGTGCCGCTGGCCTATCTGCTCGGCCGCTGTCGCTTTGCCGGCCACGAGTTTCTCATCGAGCCGGACGTGGTGGTGCCGCGCTCGCCGATCGGCGGCCTCATCGAGCAGGGTTTCGCGCCCTGGCTGAGCCGACCCCCGCAGCGCATCCTCGACCTGTGCTGCGGCAGCGGCTGCATCGGCATCGCGGCCGCGCTGGCATTCCCCGACGCCGAGGTCGACCTCGTCGATGTCGACCCCCGGGCCGTGGCTCTGGCCCGGCGCAACGTGGCCCTGCACCGTCTGCGCTCCCGCGTACGCGTGCGGGAAAGCAATCTGTTCGACCGGCTACCGGCCGGGACCTGGGATCTGATTCTCAGCAACCCGCCCTACGTCAACGCCACCGACATGGGTGCGCTGCCTGTCGAGCACCGTCACGAGCCGGAGTCCGGCCTCGCCGGCGGGGACGATGGCCTGGCGCTGGTGGTGCGGATCCTCGCGGCACTGCCGCAGCGCCTCGAGGCCGGCGGCCTGCTGGTCTGCGAGGTGGGGGCCAGCGCGCCCGCGCTGCTGAAGCGCTATCCGCGTCTCGAGTTCGTCTGGCCCGCCCTCCCCAGCGGCGGCGAGGGCGTTTTCCTGCTATCGCAGGCACGCTGACAGGTAACTCGCTTGCGCCGCTTCGGCGGCGTTCCCATACTGCGCGATCGCGCACAGCGGGAATCGCGAGCCATGGCCGGTAACACGTTCGGACAGCTGTTCACGGTGACGACCTTCGGCGAGAGTCACGGACCGGCGCTGGGCGCGGTGGTCGACGGGTGCCCGCCCGGGCTCGCGCTCTCCGAGGCGGACCTGCAGCACGATCTGGACCGGCGCCGGCCCGGTCAGTCGAAGTACACCACCCAGCGTGACGAACCGGACCAGGTGCGGATTCTCTCCGGCGTGTTCGAAGGCACCACCACCGGCACGCCCATCGGTCTGGTCATCGAGAACGTGGACCAGAAGAGCAAGGATTACAGCAATATCAAAGAGATATACCGCCCTGCTCATGCTGATTTCACATACCAGCGCAAGTACGGGATCCGGGATTACCGGGGCGGGGGCAGAGCCTCGGCCCGGGAGACGGCCATGCGCGTGGCCGCCGCCGGCATCGCGCGCAAGTACCTGCGCGAGCACGCCGGCATCCGGATCTGCGGCTACCTCGCCGCGATCGGTGAGCTGCGCTTCGAGCCGGTCGACCTGGAGGCGGTGAACGGCAACCCGTTCTTCTGCCCGGAGCCGGATCGGGTCGACGCCATCGCTGCGCTCATCGATCAGCTGCGGCGCGACGGAGATTCCATCGGCGCCGAGGTGTGCGTGCTCGCCACCGGCATGCCCGTGGGCCTCGGCGAGCCGGTTTTCGGCAAGCTCGATGCCGAGCTGGCCGGGGCGCTGATGAGCATCAACGCGGTGAAAGGGGTGGGTATCGGCGACGGCTTCGCCGCGGTGCGTCAGCGCGGCACCGAGCATCGCGACGAGATGACCGCCGACGGGTTTCTCAGCAACCACGCCGGCGGCGTGCTCGGCGGGATCAGCAGCGGGCAGGACCTGATTGCCCGGGTGGCGCTGAAGCCGACCTCCAGCCTGACTACCCCGGGCCGCTCGGTCGACGTGCATGGCAACGAGGTGGAAGTGGTGACCAAGGGGCGTCACGATCCGTGCGTCGGCATCCGCGCGGTACCCATCGCCGAGGCCATGGTGGCGCTGGTGCTCATGGACCAGCTGATGCGCCACCGCGCTCAGGTGCCGGCCGGGTCCTGAGCTGCGGTTTCCTGACCGGCCCGCTGCCGGACGAGCACGTCGCGGAACGCCCGTGCCGCGTTCGACAGGGTGCGGCGCGGGTTGGTCACGAAGCCGAGGCTGCGGCTCAGCGGCGGGGCCTCGGTGGTCAGGGTCACCAGCGGCGGCCTGAGCATGGTTCGCGGCAGCACGCTCCAGCCGAGGCCGATGCCCACCAGCATGGCGATGGTCTCCAGGTAGTTCGTAGCCAGGTTCGGCCGCAGCGGGATCCCGGCGTCGGCGAATGCTTCCACGACGATCCGCCCGGTGTAGGTCGACAGACCCGGCAGCACCGGCTGCGAGGCGGCCAGGCGCGCCAGGCTGAGTGGACCCTGGCCTGCCAGCTCGTGGTCCTCCGAGACCACGAAATCCAGCGGGTCGTCCCAGAGCGCTTCGGAGGCGAGCTCGGAATCCCCCTTCGGGTTCAGGGTGACCACGGCGATCTCGGTCTCCCCGCGCCGAACCAGATCATGAGCCTCTTCGGAGTCCTCGAAACGGATGTCGAGCTGCACCTCGGGGTAGCGCCGGATGAAGGACCGCAGTGCCGGCGCCAGCCGGTGCAGGCCGGCGTGATGCGAGGTGGCCAGCCTCAGCTCGCCGGCCACCCGACGGTCCAGGTCCCTGAGCTCGCGGCGGGTGTCGCGCAGGGTCCGCAGCATGGCCTCGGCCCTGGGCCGCAGCAGCTGGCCGGCATCGGTGAGAGAGACGCTGCGGCCGACGCGATCGAACAATCGGCACTGCAGCGTCGACTCCAGCACCCGGATGCGTTTGCTCACCGCTGGCTGGGTGAGGTGCAGGGCTTCGGCGGCGCGGGAAAACGACGCGAGTTCCGCGACCGCGAGAAAGGCTTCCAGCTCGTTGAGGTTCATGCCGCCTCGGTCTCCGTGGCGTTCCCGATACTCAACTTTGTCCATGCCCAATTAGAATGGAGTTCATAACAGGAATGAATTTGTGTTATTCGAAGCCGGCTTCTACCATAGTCGTCCGCATCGGGCAATTCCGGGAGATCGCTGCCAGTGGCCGCACGTACGCTCTATGACAAGGTCTGGGACGCCCACGTGGTGGGGCAGCGCGCCGACGGTCAGACCATGCTCTACATCGATCAGCAGCTGCTCCACGAGGTGACCTCTCCCCAGGCCTTCGAGGGCCTGGCGCTGGCCGGAAGGCGGCCATGGCGGGTCGCCGCGAACCTCGCAACCCCGGACCACAACGTGCCCACGGAGCGGCGCGAGCTCGGTCTGGAGGGCATCGAGGATCCGGTGGCTCTAGAGCAGGTGCTGACCCTCAACCGCAACTGCAAGCGCTACGGCATCACCGAGTTCGACATCCGGGATCCCCGCCAGGGTATCGTCCACGTCATGGGGCCGGAGCAGGGGGCCACGCTGCCGGGCATGACCATCGTCTGCGGCGATTCCCACACCTCCACCCACGGTGCTTTCGGCGCTCTGGCCCAGGGCATCGGCACCTCGGACGTGGAACACGTGCTGGCGACCCAGACGCTGGTGCAGAACAAGGCACGCAACTACCGGCTGCAGGTGGATGGCAGCCTCGGCCACGGGGTCAGCGCGAAGGATCTCGTTCTTGCCATCATCGCTCGCATTGGCACTGCGGGGGCCACCGGCCACACCCTGGAATTCATGGGGGAAGCCATCAGCTCGCTGTCCATGGAAGGGCGCATGACGGTGTGCAATATGGCCATCGAGGCCGGGGCTCGGGCCGGCATGGTGGCGGTGGACGACGTGACCCTGGCCTACCTCCACGGTCGACCGTTTGCGCCGGCGGGATCCCTGTGGGATCAGGCCGAGGACTACTGGCGCACCCTGGTCTCGGACCCCGACGCGCGTTTCGACTCCTCGCTGACCCTGAACGCCCGGGACATCGAGCCGCAGGTCAGCTGGGGCACGTCGCCGGAAATGGTAGTGCCCATCAGCGGCGCCACGCCGGATCCGGCGGTACTGGAGGCGGAAGCCGCTGACGGTGTGCGTCGCGCGCTGGATTACATGGGGCTCGCGCCCAACCAGCCCATCACCGAGGTGAAGGTCGACCGGATCTTCATCGGCTCCTGCACGAACTCCCGCATCGAGGACCTGCGCCTGGCTGCAGCGGTGGTCAAGAACCGCCGGGTCGCCGGGACGGTCAAGCAGGCGCTCGTAGTGCCGGGCTCCGGGCTGGTGAAAGCGCAGGCGGAAGCCGAGGGCCTGGCGCAGGTTTTCATCGATGCAGGCTTCCAGTGGCGTGCGGCGGGCTGCTCCATGTGCCTGGCGATGAATCCGGACCGGCTGGAGCCGGGCGAGCACTGCGCGTCCACCTCCAACCGCAACTTCGAGGGGCGTCAGGGACACGGCGGCCGCACCCATCTGGTGAGCCCGGCGATGGCGGCGGCGGCGGCGGTGGCCGGACACTTCGTGGACGTGAGGGAACTGCTGTGAAGCCATTCACCATCGTCACCGGTGGCGTGGCGCCGCTGCGACGCGCCAACGTCGATACCGATCAGATCATTCCCAAGCAGTTCCTGAAGTCGATCCACCGTACCGGCTTCGGCGACTACCTGTTCGACGCCTGGCGCTTCGAAGACCAGGGCGACATCGGCATGACGCCGAACGAGCGCCGCCTCAACCACGACTTCGTGCTGAACCAGCCCCGCTATCAGGATGCCCAGATCCTGCTGGCGGGACGCAACTTCGGCTGCGGCTCGAGCCGCGAGCACGCGGTGTGGGCGCTGACCGAGTACGGGTTCCGTTGCGTGCTGGCGCCCAGCTTCGCGGACATCTTCTACAGCAACTGCTTCAAGAACGGCATGCTCCCCGTGGTGCTGACCCAGGATCAGGTCGAAGCGCTGTTCGAGCTGGCGGAGTCGGGGCAGGCTCTCACGCTCACCGTGGACCTGCCGAACCAGCAGGTGATCTTGCCCGACGGGGGCCGGTTCGATTTCGACATCGACCCGCAGCGCAAGAAGATGCTGGTCGAAGGGCTGGACGACATCGGCCTCACCCTGGCCGAGGCGGAAGCGATCCGCGCCTTCGAAGCCGGCCACCGCGCCAGCATGCCCTGGCTGTTTGCCAGGGACGGCGCCCGAGAGTAGCCAAGAAATATTTTAAGAAGAATCACTAAATGTCTGATATTAATGAAATTGTAGTGCTGCCAGGTGATGGTATCGGCACGGAGGTCGTGCCGGTCGCGCGCACGGTCATGGAAACGGTGGCGGCCCGATTCGGGGTGGCGCTGAGCATCACCGAAGGTCTCGTGGGCGGGGTGGCCATCGACCGCACCGGCACGCCGCTGCCGCCGGAGACCCTGGCCAGCGCCCGGGCCGCTCGCGCCGTGCTGCTCGGCGCGGTGGGCGGCCCCCGCTGGGACGACCTGCCCACCCTGCAGCGCCCGGAACGGGGGCTGCTGGGGCTGCGGTCGCAGCTCGGGCTGTTCGCCAACTTGCGCCCGGCGCTGTTGTTCGCGCCGCTGGCCGCGGCCTCGTCGCTGAAGCCCGAGCTGGTGGCCGACCTCGACATTCTCATCGTCCGCGAGCTGACCGGGGGAATCTATTTCGGCGAGCCCCGGGGCATCGAGACGGTCAACAACGAGCGGCGCGGCTTCAACACGTACGTTTACGCGGAGCACGAGATCGACCGCATTGCCCGGGTCGCCTTCGATCTGGCCCGCAAGCGCTCGGGGCGGTTGTGCTCGGTGGACAAGGCCAACGTGCTCGAGGTGACCCAGCTCTGGCGCGAGGTGGTGACCGGGGTCGGCAAGGACTATCCGGACGTGGCCTTGTCGCACATGTACGTGGACAATGCCGGCATGCAGCTGGTGCGGGCGCCAAAGCAGTTCGACGTCATGGTCACCGGCAACATGTTCGGCGACATCCTCTCCGATGTGGCAGCCATGCTGACCGGATCGCTGGGCATGCTTCCTTCCGCCAGCCTGGCCGCCGACGGCAAGGGCATGTACGAGCCGGTGCACGGATCCGCGCCGGACATCGCCGGTCAGGACAAGGCGAATCCGCTCGCCACCATCCTGTCGGTGGCGATGATGTTCCGCTACAGCCTGGACGTTCCAGAGGCGGCCGACGCGATCGAGCGGGCGGTGAGCGCGGTGCTCGCTGAAGGCTACCGCACCGCCGATATTGCCGGCGCCTCTCCGGACGTCGACGTGCACCTGGTCGGCACCCGAGCCATGGGCGAGCGGGTACTGCAAGCTCTGGAGGAACGCGAATGAAACCAGTCAACGTGGCGATAGTGGGGGCGACCGGTGCGGTCGGCGAGGCGCTGCGCGAGATCCTCGAGGAGCGCAACTTTCCCGTTGCCGATCTCTATCTGCTGGCCAGCGAGCGCTCCGAGGGCAAGCGGCTGCAGTTCCGCGGCAAGGGGCTGAAAGTAGAGCGGCTCGATCGCTTCGATTTCTCGAAGGCGAAGATCGGTCTGTTCTCGGCCGGTGGCGATCTGTCGGCAGACTTCGCGCCGAAGGCGGCGGCCGCCGGCTGCGTGGTCGTGGACAACACCTCGAAGTTCCGCTACGACGCCGACGTACCGCTGATCGTGCCGGAGGTCAACGCGCACCGTCTGGGCGACTACGTCGGGCGCAACATCATTGCGAACCCGAACTGCTCGACGATTCAAATGGTGGTGGCATTGAAGCCGCTGCACGATGTGGCGCGCATCACCCGGATCAACGTGGCCACTTACCAGGCGGTCAGCGGCGCGGGCGCGGGCGGCATCGGCGAGCTCGCATCGCAGACGGCCGATCTGCTGAACACGAAGGAGATCAGGATCTCCAAGATGCCGAAGCAGATCGCCTTCAACGCCATACCTCACATCGACGTGTTCCAGGACAACGGCTACACCAAGGAAGAGATGAAGATGGTGTGGGAGACCAGAAAGATCCTCGAGGACGACGACATTCAGGTGAATCCGACCTGCGTTCGCATCCCGGTCTTCTACGGCCATTCGGAAGCCGTTCACATCGAAACCGAGAAGAAGCTCTCAGCCGCCCAGGCGAAGGAGATCCTCAGCGCCGCCCCGGGCGTCACGGTGGTCGACGATCCGGCGAGCAACGGCTATCCCACGGCGGTCACCGAGGGTGCCGGCGCCGATCCGGTGTTCGTCGGCCGGATTCGCGAAGACATTTCCCACCCGCGGGGCCTCGATCTGTGGGTAGTCTCGGACAATGTCCGTAAGGGTGCGGCCCTCAACAGCGTGCAAATCGCGGAACTTCTGCTACAAAGATGGGAGTAGCGGCAAAGTCGAATCGGGCGCCGGAGTGATAGATTCCCGGCGGATACAACTGCCATAATTGATACCTACTGCAAGATTCCGTCATAGCTTCTGCGTTAACTTGGCTCGCCGAGGCCTTACAGCGCCGCGAGCGGCGCGAACAGTACAGGGATGTGAACCGATCGCAGCGAACGGATCCGGATGATTGGACTGCAGGGATGGCAGTGAAGGCAGACACAGGGACAACGGTCGACAACGACCCCCGGGATACGACTTATATTGAGGGGCTAGCCTATGCCTAGGTATCTGCTTGGACGCCGTCACGCGGTTGCGTGGCAGGCAGCGCGCCGACGTTCACCACTCCGTGGGCTGCGCACGCTGCAAGCGGCCAGAACGCTGGCCGCGACCATCCTGCTCGGCGCCGCGTCGTCGAGTTGGTCACTCGGGCTCGGTGACATTGAGCTCGACTCCGCACTGAACGAAAAGCTCTCTGCCGAGATCGAGCTGCTCGATGCCGGCGGGCTCCAGCCCACGGAGGTGATTGTCTCGCTGGCATCCGCAGAGGATTTCGAGCGGGTGGGCGTGGAGCGGTTCTTCTTTCTGACCGATCTCCGCTTCGAGGTAGCTTTCGGGGCCGGCGGTGTCAGGAACATCCGGGTCTTCAGCACCCAGCCGATCACGGAGCCGTACCTGAACTTCCTGGTCGAGGTGCTGTGGCCCAGCGGCCGCATGCTGAAGGAATACACCCTGCTGCTCGACCCGCCGACCTTCAGCCCGGCGCCTGCGCCGCGGGTATCGGCACCGAGCCAGAGCGGCGCCGGCGACAGTGGCGCGGGCCAGGTCCAGCGCGAGACGGCTGCAACGTCCTCCGGGACGAGGGTTCAGCTCGCCCCGCCACGCCAGCGTCAGCCATCGCCCCTTGATCAGGGCGTGGTCGACGGCGAGTACCGGATGACGGATCGCAGCGACACGCTGTGGGCCATTGCCGCCGCGACCCGCCCGTCCGAGGCGGTCTCGGTGCAGCAGAACATGCTGGCGATCCAGCGCCTCAATCCGAACGCGTTTCTGAACGACAACATCAACCTGCTCAAAGCCGGCTATAGCCTGCGCCTGCCCAGCGAGAGCGAGGCGTTGTCACTGAGCAATACCGACGCCGGTCGCCAGGTGGCCATGCAGAACGAGGACTGGCGGGCGCTGCGACGCGGCGATCCGGTGCCCTCGCGGGACGACGCGGAACAGCAGGCCGTCGCGCAGGCGGAGCCGGCCGGCTCCGATCTGCGGGCACCCGTGGACGCGACGCCTGCGGCAACCCAGCGCCCGACGACGCCGACCGCAGCGAGTGACGGCGAGCTCCGGATCGTTGCCGGCGCCGGCGATTCCGTCGCCGGTGGCACCGACCCGGTCACCGCCGAGCAGCTGAATGCGGCCCGGGAAGAGCAGGACCGCCTGAACCGGGAGCTCAGCGAGCTCAACGATGCCCTGGCTCAAGAGAAGGAAATCGCGAGCAACCAGATAGCGGTGAAGGATCGCCAGATCGAGGTGCGTGACCAGCAGATCGCCGAGATGCAGGCTGAGCTCGAGCGGCTGCGTGAGGATATGCAGCAGGCCCAGGCAGGTGCATCGCAGAGTCAAAACCAGAGCGCTTCCGGCTCTCAGGCC
>JBFISC010000063.1:0-15612 GCA_041608775.1 Pseudomonadales bacterium
CAACGTCGCGGTCTACGACGGGTCGATGTCGGAGTGGGTGCGGGACGAGTCGCTGCCGCTCACCGAGGGCCCGAACCCCTGAACCCCTGATCAGGCGTCCTTGTACTCCGCCGGCCGCTTCGCCAGAAACGCCGCCACCCCCTCCCGCATGTCGCCGGTGGTGGAGGTCAGGATCTGCTGGCGGTCTTCCATGGCAATCACCGCCTCCAGGCTGCCGGCGTCGACGCTCATGTTCAGGCACTCCTTGGTCAGCCGCACCCCCACCGGGGAGTTGGCGAGAATCTCGGCGGCGATGGCGCGGCCGGCGTCCGCCAGCTCCGCGTCCGGGTGCACGGCGGAGACCAGGCCGACGGCGTGCGCCCGCTCGGCATCGATGAAGCGGCCGGTGAGCAGCAGCTCCGAAGCCAGCGCGCTGCCGACCAGCCGCGGCAGGAAGTAACTGACGCCGACGTCGCAGGCGGTGAGGCCGATGCGAATGAACGCGGCGTTCATCCGCGCGTTCGGACCGGCCAGCCGGATGTCGGAGGCCAGCGCGAGAGCCAAGCCGCCGCCGCTGGCCGGGCCGTGAATGAGCGACACGATCGGTTGCGGGGCGCGCCGCATCCGCATCACGATCTCACTCACCCGGCGCTGAACCCGAAGCCCGGCGACCGCACCACCCGGCTCGTCGGCGCGATCCTCCTTCAGGTCGAGGCCCGCGCAGAAGCCACGGCCGGCGCCGCGCAGGATCACCACCCGCACCGAGTGATCGGTGTAGAGCTCGCCGAAGTAGTGCTGCAGCTCGAGCATCATGGTCCGGCTCATCGCGTTCAGCGAGTCCGGCCGGTTCAGGGTCAACCAGTCGATGGCGCCCTCCTTCTCCACCTCGAGCGTCTCGTAGCGGCCATCCGCCATTGCGCGCGGCCGGTACAGGGCCTCGTTGTCGTCGTTCATCGCTGCCTCCTCGTGTGCTTCAGATCTGCCGTTCGCGGCCGGCCCAGTACGGATCACGCACCAGGCGGCAAACTCGGGACGATTCCCGGTGGCGATGGCTCCGCCCTCGCTGACACCATGTCGGGCCAGCCGCCGCGACGGGGTCCTGCCGTTGGCGTGCAGCCCAGCACCCTCAGATCGAGCCGTCGACCCGGCGCGGCTCGCCGTGATGGCTGGTCAGCCAGAGCCCGCGGTCGTCCTGGTAGAGCACCAGCGCGTCGAGGTAGGCCACCGCCAGCGCCGAGGCCGGCTCCCCAAGCAGCGCCTCGCGCATCAGGTACAAGGTCATATCGTGGGACACGCACACGTCGAGCTGCTGCTCGGCCACCGGCTGGCGAAGCTTGCCCGCCAGCACCTGGAGCAGCATCCGCGCCGCGTCCGCAGCGGGCATCATCATGTCAGCCGGGGTCTGCCGACGAACCCAGGCGTCGACGAAAGGCACCAGGCCACCGGCCGCCTGCATGGCCTTCCACATCTTCATCTGGTCAAGAGCGTAGAACACACCCAGCGCCTCCAGGGGCCGATGCCGGGTCACCGCACCCCCCTGGCGCCGATGTCCTTCGAGCACCAGGGCCGCGGTTTCCATGTACCGCTCCGGCGGGCTTGCGTAGCCGCGCACGGTGAACGCCTTCGGCAGCCCGGTGCCCAGCGCCAGGGCCCGCTCACGGCCTTCCGCGGTGAGCGGGTTGTCGAGATCGTGGCGGTCGGGGGCGTATTCCCGCGCCGAGTGCCGCATCAGCACCACCGCGTGACGCGCGCCGCCCCCCGTGATGCGCTCGAGCAGCCCGAGCGTGGCGTCTCCGTAGTTCCCCAAAGCCCTTCCCGTAGCGGAGTCCGGACGGTCTGTATTAGTATCAAAATCTTTCCGCGATTCGCATCTTTTTTCACGTTCACCGAGCGTGTCATTCAACCTCTAGGGGGAGCACATGGACCTTGGGATTTCCGACCGCGTCAAACCGCTGATCGCCGACATTCAGAACTACATCGACGAGCACATCGTGCCCGCCGAGCCGGTGTTCGCGCGCCAGGTGGAAGAAGGCGGCCGCTGGTGCGAGACCGCCATCATGGAAGAAGTGAAGGAGGAGGCGAAGAAGCGCGGCCTGTGGAACTTCTTCCTGCCGGAGAGCGAGCGCGGCGCCGGCCTGACCAACGTCGACTACGCCCACATCGCCGAGATCCTCGGCAAGTACCCCATGGCCTCCGAGGCCATGAACTGCGCGGCGCCGGACACCGGCAACATGGAGGTCATCGAGCGCTACGGCTCGGAGCAGCAGAAGGAACAGTGGCTGCAGCCCCTGCTCGACGGCAAGATCCGCTCCGCCTTCGCCATGACCGAGCCCCAGGTCGCCTCCTCGGACGCCACCAACATCAGTCTCGAAGCCCGCCTCGAGGGGGACGAGTGGGTGCTGAACGGCGAGAAATGGTGGACCTCGGGCATCGGCGATCCGCGCTGCAAGATCATGATCGTGATGTGCGTCACCGAGCCGGACGCGCCGCGCCATTCGCGCCAGTCGCAGATTCTGGTGCCCGTCGACACCCCCGGGGTCGAAGTGCTGAAGATGATGCACGTGTTCGGCTACGACGATGCGCCCCACGGGCACGGCCACGTACGCTTCACCAACGTCCGGGTACCCAAGGACAACATAATCCTGGGTTCCGGGCGGGGCTTCGAGATCGCCCAGGGGCGTCTCGGGCCGGGCCGGATACACCACTGCATGCGCTCCATCGGCGTGGCCGAGCGGGCGCTGGAGCTGATGTGCAAACGCGCCCAGTCGAAGGAAGCCTTCGGCAAGAAGCTCGCCGATCTGGGTGGCAACTACGACAAGATCGCGGACGCCCGCATCAACATCGAGATGGCGCGCCTGCTGACGCTGAAAGCCGCCTGGATGATGGATACGGTGGGCAACAAGGTCGCCCGCAGCGAGATCGCTCAGATCAAGGTGGCGGTGCCCAACATCGCGCTCAAGGTCATCGACGACGCGATCCAGATCCATGGCGGCGCCGGCGTGTCCCAGGTGTTTCCGCTGGCAAAGATGTATTCCGGCATGCGCACGCTGCGCCTCGCCGACGGTCCGGACGAGGTTCATCGCCGCACCGTGGCGCGCATGGAGCTCGGCAAGTATCCGCCCGACGAAGAAGTGCGCACCGAAGTCTGGAACAGCTGATCCAGGGTCCCATCGAGGCTGGGTCGAGAGGGGAGGAACGCCATGGGAAGGCTCGATGACAAGGTAGCCGTCATCACCGGCGCCGGACGCGGAATCGGCCGCGAGATCGCGCTGCTGATGGCCCGGGAAGGCGCTCAGGTCGTGGTCAACGATCTGGGTGCCAACACCGACGGCACAGGGACCGGCAAGGTCGCCGACGACGTGGTGGCGGAGATCGAGGCGTTCGGCGGCGAAGCAGTGTCGAACACCGACTCTGTCGCCGAGGTGAACGGCGGGGAGAACCTGGTGCAGACCGCGCTCGATGCGTTCGGCGCTATGGACATTCTGGTGAACAATGCCGGCATTCTGCGGGACCGGACCATCTTCAAGATGGAGGAAGCAGACTGGGACGCGGTCCAGGCCGTGCACCTGAAGGGACACTACTGCTGCTCCAGACCGTTCGCCCGCTACATCCGTGAGAACAACCGCACCGGCTGCCGGATCATCAACTTCTCCAGCGTTTCCGGTCTGATCGGCAACTTCGGCCAGGCCAACTACGGCGCGGCCAAGGCGGGCATCGCGGGTTTCTCCCGGGTGCTTGCCCTGGAACTGGCCAAGTACGGCTGCACCGTAAACACGATTTCCCCCGGGGCCCTGACCCGCATGACCATCCCGCTGCGGGAGAACCGCGGCGAGAAGGTCGACGAAGATGACCTCCAGCAGGGTGGCCCGCAGCACATCGCGCCGATCTGCGCGTGGCTCGCCACCGAGGCCGGCTCGGGGATCACCGGGCAGATCTTCCACACCGGCCGGGGCGGCATCGCCATCATGCAGCAGCCGGCCGTGATCAAGCAGTTCCACAAGACCTCGGGGGTGTGGACGCTGGCGGAGCTCGACAGGTACGTGCCTCAGCTCATGGCCGCAAAGCAGGCCCATGATCAGAGCGTGAAGGAAGGGGCCACGCCGGTGGAGGTGGGTTGAGGATCCGCATGGTCCGGAGCCGGCTGTCTCAGCGCCGCAGGAAGCGCAGACGGTGACATCGCGGATCGTGGTCCTGAATCCGAAGGGCGGCTCGGGCAAGACCACGATCGCCGTCAACCTGCTCTCTGCATTCGCCAAGGCCGGCAGGCGAACCGCGCTCATCGACCGCGACCGCCAGGGCTCGGCATCCCGCTGGCTCAGCCAGCGCCCGGCCGCGCTGCCCGCAATTCACGGCATCCGCGCCTACGAGGAGCCTCCGGCAAACGTCACCCGCAGCTTCGCCATGCGCCTGCCGCCGGACACCGAACGGGTGGTGGTGGATACCGCCGCCGCGCTGACCCGCCACCAGCTCGTGGACGTGGTGCGCAACGCGGACAAGATCCTGGTGCCGGTGCTGCCTTCCGACATCGACATCCACGCTGCCGCCCACTGCATCGGCGATCTGCTGGTCCATGCCCGGATACCGCGCGGCCCCAGGAAACTCGGCGTCATCGCCAACCGGGTCAAGCGCAACACCCTGATGTACGAGTCGCTCATGCGGTTTCTCGACAGCCTCGGGGTTCCGGTGATCGCCGTGCTCAGAGACGTGCAGGCCTACGTCAGGGCCGCCGAGCAGGGTCGCGGCGTGTGCGAGCTGCGAGCCTCCGAGGCGGGCCCGGAGCTGCGCCAGTGGCGGAACATCCTGCGCTGGATCGACGAAGACGTGGTGCCGCAGCCGCGCATGCCGCAGGTCCGGACGGGATCAGGCACCCAGACCCCGGGTCGCGGCCACCTCACGGTGGTTCAGAAGTAGTAGGCCCAGCGCAGATAGACCCGGGTGCCGCCGCCGACGGTCAGCGCCCGCCCCGCGACCGGCACCCCGCCGAACTCGTCGCCCGCGCCACCAAGCGGTTCGACCAGGCCGAACTCCAGGCGCTGATGATCACCGGGCTCGTGGCTCAGCTGGGTCTGCAGCAGCAGGCTGCCGTCGTGCAGGTTGCCGATCAGGGACAGCGTCTGGGACCACAGCGGGTGCCACTCCAGACTCCCGCCGAGCGCCAGATAGTCCCGCATCAGATTGAACAGCTCGCCCCGGGCGAGACGGTCGGTGAGCGGCCGCGGGTAGCCCGACGCGGACGCAGGCAGACGGCGCACGCCGAAGGCATTGTGGAAGTACTCGCCGAACAGATAGACGTTGCGCTGCGCGACCACCAGGCTGTAGTCGACGTTGACGATACCCGACAGCTTCCAGGTTCCCGCGTCCAGGCGGGTGGCCACCAGGTCGCTGCGCAGCAGCGCGCCGCCGAGGGGGAAGCGCCAGGCCGCCCCGAACACCCGGTCCCGGTAGTGACGGGCCGCGACCAGCTCCAGCTCGCCCTGGCCGACGAAGCGGTGCCACTTGCCCGCCAGGCTGCCCGCACCCGCCGTCAGGTCCTCGTCGTCATCCCGGCGAGCCACCGCCAGCAGCTGCAGGTTGCCGCCGCCGGCCAGCGCACGTTCCACCAGCAGCAGGTCATCGCCCGCCTTGTAGTCCTGATCCACCGTCGTCGGCGCGAACGGATTGAACAGATCAAGCGGCTGGAACACCAGGCCGTTGCCCCAGCTCAGCGCCTGACGACCGACGGTTACCCCCCACGGTCCCTGCCGGTACTCCACCGCGAGCCGGTCGAAACGGTGCAGCAGCCGGTGATGATCGCCGTCCTCCAGCGACCAGGTGAGATCCAGCGCGCGACGCTGGTCGCCTAGGACGGTCTGATCCAGCGTGATCCCCGACCCCGAGGCGGCGCCGCCGGTCAACGCGTCGCCCCGCAGCAGCGTGGTGCTGTGATCGACCAGCAGCCGGAAGGTTCCGGCATCCTGGCGCAGCAGCAGCCGCAGATCGACGTTGTCATCGAAGGCCGGCGTGCCGGACTGGCGGCGCTGCAGGTCCTCCTCCGGCAGCGCGGTCAGGGTGGCGAAGTACTTCACCCGGGCGTCCAGCTCCAGCCCGTGAGCGCCGGCGCCGCACAGCAGCAGCGCGGCCGCGAACGTTCCGCATCGGGTCACGCGGTCTCCAGGACCGAATCTCCGACGATCGCGCCGTCGCGAAGCTTCACCTGGCGCCTTGCATAGGCCATGACCTGGGGGTCGTGGGTGGCGGTCACGATGGTCACCCCCCGCTCACGGTTCAGGCGCTGCAGCAGCCTCAGCAGGTCTTCCGTGGTGGCGCTGTCCAGGTTGGCGCTCGGCTCGTCGGCCAGCAGCAGCACCGGGTCCGTCACCAGCGCCCGGGCGATGGCCACCCGCTGCTGCTGACCGCCCGACAGCTCGCCCGGACGACGGTCGGCCAGCTCAGCGATCCCGAGGGCTGCGAGCATGTCGAGCGCGCGCTGGCGCCGTTGCGACGCGGGGACGCCCTGCAGCTGCAGGATGAACTCCACGTTCTCCCGCGCCGACAGCACCGGGATGAGGTTGTAGGCCTGGAACACGAAGCCGAACTTGTGCAGCCGCAGGTCAGCCAGCGCGGCCGCCGACAGCTCGTTCAGCAGCAGGCCTTCCACGCGGATCTCCCCCGCCGTTGGTCGATCGAGCCCGCCGATGACGTTGAGCAGCGTCGACTTGCCCGAGCCGGAGGGCCCCGAAAGGCTGACGAACTCGCCGCGGTGCACATCGAAATCAACCCCGCGCAGGGCGTGAACCGGCACGGCATCGTCCTGATAGATCCGGGTCACGCCACGGCATGCCACCACCACGTCGTTCATCGTCGCAAGGCCTCCAAAGGTTCGATCTTCACGGCCCGCCAGGCCGGATACAGGCTCGCCAGCACGCCGAGCGCCAGGCTCATCCCGGCCACCAGCACCAGGTCACCGGGCACCAGCACCGGTACCAGCACCGTGCTCATCCCGGCCATCTCCATGCCTTCGGCCCACTGGGACAGGTCGATGCCGTCGCCCAGCCACAGCACGCCCGCGCTGCCGATCAGCAGGCCGGCGGCAACGCCCACCAGCATGATCAGGCTGGACTCGATGACCACCTGCACGATCACCGTGCTGCGGCGCATCCCGACGGCGCGGAGCATGCCGAACTCCCGGGTCCGCTCCATCACCGCGGTCACCAGGGTGTTCACCAGGCCGAACGTGAGCGCCCCCATCATGATCAGAAACCAGATGAAGACCGCCATGTCGGCGAACGCGAACATGGCCGCCGCCTGGGGCTCGAGCTCCTCCCAGCGGAACACGTCCTGACCGGTGAACAGATCCCGCAGGCGTCCCGCCAGAGAGCGCTCCGGCAGCATGCTGCCGTCGGCTTTCAGGCGGATCGACAGCTCCGTCACGCCGTCAGCGTCCAGCAGCTGCTGCAGGTAGGAGAGACCGGTGAAGGCGAACGCTTTCTCGAGCCCGGTGCCCTCCGCGTCGAACAGACCCGCGATCCGGAATCCCGCTTCCCGGTTCTGCCCGTCGGCACCCTGGGTGATGAGCACCAGCCGGTACCCGACATCGGTCTGCAGCTGCTCGGCCAGCGCGGCGCCGAGCAGCACCCGGTTGTCTGCGGGGCCGGCGAGCCGCTCGCCGACCACGGGAACGTCACCGAGAAACGAGATGTTCTCGAGCATCGGATCCACGCCTACCAGCTGCACGCCACGGGTCTCGCGCTCGCTCATGATCACGGCCGGCACCCGCACCCGGGGCGCCCAGCCGGCCAGCTGGTCCGAGAACGCGGCGGGATCCCACTGCCGGGCCAGCTCGAATCGCCTCTCTATGCTCGGGTCATCGCGGTAGCCGGGCGCCAGGATCTTGATGTGTCCGGTCAGGTTCTCCACCGCGGAGTCCCGCATGTCCTCCTGAAAGCCGCGGATCAGGCTGTTCATCAGGGTCACTCCGGCTACCGCCACGCAGATGGCAGCCAGCAGCATCAGGTTCCGGCGGCGGTGGCGGAACAGATTGCGCGCGCTGAGACTCAGCAGCAGACGAAGCGGCATGGTCATGCCGGTGCCCGCAGTGCTTCGATGGGCTTGAGGCTCCGCACCCGCAGCGACGGCAGCAGCACCGCGACCTGGGTGCCGATCAGCATGACCAGCACCGCGACTCCGGCTGCCCAGAGGCTGAATGCCGGATACATCCGCTCCGGCATGTTGTAGCGAGCCATCACCTCGACGGCCTCGGCCGGCAGCGGGATGCCCGTGTTCGCGAGCACGCCGACCAGCGCCAGGCTGGCGCCGAGCCCGAGCCCGACGCCGAGCAGCGCCAGCCACAGCGCCTCGACGCTGAGCTGACGGAAGATCGCGCCGGGGCGCATGCCCAGCGCCATGAGCATGCCGAATTCCTGGGTCCGCTCGAATACCGTCATCATGAAGGTATTGACCACGCTGAACGTGACGATCAGCGCGATCAGCGCAAAGAACAGCTGGGTACTGAGGCGCTTCAGATCTATGGTCTGCTCCGCCTCCGGCATCAGCGCCCGCCAGTCGAGGGCGACCCGACCGGGCCCGGCGAGCGCACTGGCCACGGCTTCACCGGCCGACGCCCGATCGGCGAGCACCGTGATGGAGTGAACCGAGTCCGGATCCATGTCCCAGGCGCTGCGGAAGTCGTCGATGTGTATCTGCATCAGCGTCCGGTCCAGCTCGGCCTGCCCGGTGGCGAAGGTGCCCACCACGTTGGCGGCGGCGGCGGCCACGCCGCCCTCCCGGGCGGTACCGAGGAGCACCACGTCGTCACCCACGGCGAGCTGGAGGTTGCGGGCAAGCGCGGCCCCGACGAATGCCTCGCCCGGGCCGGCCAGGTACCGCCCCTGACCCAGCATCGCGGGCAGGCTGGAGACGCCGCGCTCCGCCTCCGGGCGCACCCCCATGATGTAGGCACCGAAGCTCCGCTCCCCCACCGAGGCCAGCGCGAAGGTCTGGGTCCGCGGCAACGCCGCGGCGACGTGCGGCGTCTGAAGCGCCAGGCGCCGCAGCGCCTGGGCATCGGCAAGCGTGTGCTCGAGGGCCGGGTCGTCCTGAAAGTCAGGGTGCTGCAGCTGCACATGACCGACGAGGAGCCGGGCCGAGTTGTCGATCATCACCTCGAAGCCGCCATCCTGTATCGACACGCTGAACACCAGCAGCCACACGGCGAACGCGATGCCCCCGGCGGTGAGCCAGGTCCGGCGCCGGTTGCGCCACAGGTTGCGCCACGCCAGCGCCGCCGTGGACACGCCGCGTGCGCGGGCCGGACGTTCCGCCGGAAGCACCAGGGTGGTCATTCCGCCACCCGCAGCGCTTCCACCGGCTGCAGCCGCCGCAGGCGCAGGCTCGGCAGCACCGCGGCAATCTGAGTACCGAGAAACATCACCAGCGGCGCCGTCAGCAGCGCCTCGCTCGTGAACGCGGGATAGAGCCGGGTCGGCATGTACATCTCTCTGGCCAGGGCTTCCAGCTCGGCGCCCAGGTAGATTCCCGTGCGGCTCAGCCAGGCGATCAGCACCACCGCCAGCGCGATGCCGACGGCAGAACCGATCGCCCACATGAACGCCGCCTCCCATTGCAGCATCATGACGATGCGCGCCGGCCGCATGCCGATCGCTACCAGCATGCCGAACTCCCGGGTGCGCTCGAACACCGTCATGATGAAGGTGTTCACCACGCTGAACGCCACCAGAACGATGATGATCCAGTAGAACAGCTCCCCGCTCAGGCGATCGATCTCGATGGCCTGGCGCAGATCGGGCATGACCTCGCTCCAGGGCCGTACCGCCAGCGGCACACCCCCGTCGCGCTCCGGCCAGCGCGTCGGCAGCGCCCGACGCAGCCGCTGGGTGACCTGCTCCACCGCGCCGAGATCGCTGGTGCGAACCACCAGGCGGTGGGCGCGATCTTCGAGCCCGAAGGCGTCGCGGACGGCGCCGATCTCGGCCAGCAGCAGGCTGCGATCGAGGTCGGCGATCCCGGTGCGGAACAGCCCGCGCACCGTGAGCGCCATGGCGGCTACCCCGCCGCGGCTGGCACTGCCGAGCAGGACCAGCTCGTCGCCCAGCTCCACCCCGAGGTTTCGCGCCAGCGCCTCGCCGATGACGGCGCCATCCTCGGACCCGACCTTCTCACCAGCGTAGATGCGCTCGTGGAAGTTGACGACGCCGGCCTCCGCGCGCGCGTCGACGCCTACCACCTGGACACCGAAGCTGCGCTCCGCGGCGGAGGCGAGCGCAAACGCTTCCACCCGCGGCGCCACCGCCAGCACGCCGGGAACCTCCGCGATCCGCCGCACCAGCGCAGCGGCTTGCGGCAGGGCGTCTTCCACCCGCTCGTCCTCGACGTAGCGGGCGTTCTGCAGCTGGAGATGGCCGGCGAGCAGCGAGGTGGCGGTTTCTTTCATGGTGGCGTAGCTGCCGAGCTGGATGCACATGGCCGAGACCACCAGAAACACCGCGAATGCCACCCCGGCCGCGGTCAGCGCGGTGCGGCGGACGTTGCGCCAGAGATTGCGCCAGCCAAGCAGAAGCAGGAGCGGCGGGCGGAAGGTGAGCCGCGGCCCGGCGGCGGGCAGCGCCGCCTCGCTCACTGCTTCGCTCCGGTCCGCAGCGCAAACAGCGTGAACAGCTGATCGTCGAGCTCGATATCGAACTCGGCGTTCCGGTAGTGGACCTCCGTGTAGTGGTCCGGCTCGTCCAGGGGCAGCATGCGCATGCGGGTGCTGAACGTGCGCCCGCCGAGCTCGCCGATTTCCAGCGTCTCCATGCGCTTCAGGGGCTCGAGATCCTGATCGTAGAAAGTCTGCGAGATCAGCACGAAGTCGTCGCGCAGAACCAGTTGCTCCTTGCCCCAGACCACCGGCGCGTTGTCGTGGGGGATGGCTTCCACGGTGTACGTCCAATGGCCGTCGTCGGCGCGCTCCGCGTTCACCAGGGCCAGCTCGTAGTGCTTGAGCAGCTTGTCGCTGCGGGACAGGTCGTTGTAGCTGAAATCCGAGCCGGCCCAGCTCTGGGACATCAGGCTGAACGGCAGGCGGATGGTCCGGTTCAGCTTCGGGGTGTAGGTCCACATCCGGTCGCCTTGCTTCAGGGTGGCGTTGCCGGCATCCCGGGCCGGCGCCGTGAAGCGTATCAGCGCGTCCTCGCGGCCACGGGTCCAGGCCACCAGGCTCGAAGTCCGCTCCCAGTCGGGCCGATGAATTCGCATGGAGAGCTCGGCGTAGGAGGTGCGCCCGCGGGTCAGATCGAGGGCGGCGGCAATCAGCTCCCGGGCGCTCGGCAGCGGCGCGTCCTCACCGGCTCCGGCTGCCGCGCCGTGCCCGTGGGTCGACCCGAGCAGCAGCAGCAGCAGCGCGGCCAGCAGGCCCGCCGTTCGCCACCGAGCTCCGACCCTGCCGATGCTGGTGACGCTCACGACAGCCCCGCCTGTCGCAGCACCGGCTGCTCGGCCCCTGCCCCCACCACGCCGGTGGTGAGGATCTCCGCCAGCAGCCGGGCGTAATCCTCGAGCGGCAGCCCCGGGCGCACGATGCCGCCGCTGGTGACCACGGCGAACAGCGTGTCGATGAGCACCTTGGCCCGCCGTTCCAGCTCATCCCGGGACCAGCGCTGGTCCGACGCAGCGTCGATAAGATCCACCGTGATCGCGATCTGCAGCCGGCTGATTCGCTCCAGCACCTCCGTGTCCAGCTCCTGAATGGCAAGCTCCAACTCCCGGTCCCCGCCGGTCAGGCGGGTGACCAGCGGCATGTCGCGGCTGACGACGACCCCCAGCGCGATGAACCGGCGCAATCGCTCCAGCGCCGACAGCCCGGCCTCGCCGAGGGGTGCCAACCGTTCCAGGTAGCGCTGCTTCTCCAGCGCCATGGCGTGAAACAGCAGTTCCGGCTTGCTCCGGTAGTAGAGGTACACCGTGCCCTTGGCGACGCCGGCGGCCCGCGCGATGTCGTCCACGCTGCTCTTCCGGTAGCCGTGGACGATGAACCGATCGGTGGCCGCCGCGAGGATGCGTTCGCGTTTGCGCGCCTGCTTGAGATCCTGCTCTGGGCGCAGGAACGCATCGAGCTGACGGCCGATGTCATCCAGGGAGGCATTCATACTGACCAATATATCTATTTTGGTCAGTTGGTCAACCGGCTCCCGCGGGGGCGTCAGCGGCGGCGACGCAGGGTGACCACGTTGTCTCCCTTGATCACGTCCTGCCTGAGGGAAAACGCCACCTCCCAGGTGCACACCGCTCCCTCTGCGCCGGCGGCGCCGTTGCGCAGGAAGCCGCGAAAACCGTAGCCGCGGGACACCGCAAACAGAGCAAACGTGGCATGCACGCTGCCATTGTCGTTCCACAGCAGGCCGAGGTTCGGCGGGCTGTCCAGCTTCGCGATGCCCTGCAAGCGATCGCCCCCCAACCGTGCCGTCAGGGTGTAGGTGCCGACGTCGTTGCCGGCGAGCCGAACCACGAACTCCGCCTCCGGATCGCCCTGGATCTGCCAGCTGCCGGTGATGGTGATGCCACTGTCGTCCCGCGCCACCAGCGCGTCGCACTCGATCGATCGGCCGAGGCTCTGGCCCTCTCCGAGCAGACTGCCGCGCCCCAGCCACTGCCCGCTCTCCAGCATCATGGCTTGCAGCCGGCCGTCGACGTCACGACGCTGGATCCGCCGGAACCGCCACCGGATCGGCCACCGGCTGCAGGCACCGTGGCTCCTTGTGGCGGGCGTTGTTGACGTAGGTCGACACCGGCACGGCCTCGAGATCCACGGGCAGCGTGCCGCGCAGCAGGGCCTTCAGGCTGTCCGGCTGGGCGTTCGGGTCGAGCCAGCGTCCGGCGCCGGCGAAGGTGAGCATCACCGGCTGCCGGTTGTGGACGAATGCCAGGCCTTCGCTGGCATCCGTGGTGAGGATGGCGAAGCTCTCGAGCGGCTGCTGCGACTCCGGGTCGCGCCAGCGGTCCCAGATGCCCGCCAGGAGCATGCCGGGGGCGTCCTGAGGGTGAATGTAGTAGGGCAGCTTGCCCGGCCCGGTTGCGGCGGGCTGGTGCACCTTCGCCCACTCGTAGAATCCGGAAACCGGGACCACGCAGCGTCGCCGGGCGAACGGCTCGCGGAACGCCCGACTGCGGTCCACGGTCTCGGCGCGGGCATTGAACATCGCATAGCGGGTACTGGGTTCCCGGGTCCAGTACGGCGTGAGCCACCAGCGCATGGGCACCAGCTCCGGCTCGCCGTCGCTGCCGAGTCGGAGCACCACGATCGTTTCGGTGGGGGCCGCGTTGTGATTATCCGGACCGGGATGGCGCATCCGCACCAGCTCCAGCAGCAGCCGCGACAACGGGTCCGCTTCGACGTTGAAACGCCCGCACACGGTCAGACCGTCACACCGGTTGCCATGGGTCGTCCAGCACGATGAATGGACGACGATGGTAGCCGTTTGCGTTTCCCGCTGCATTCGCGTAGGAAGCGGTCATCGAGACCGTCGAACCCACCATCGTATGAAAACCCGTCCCCCCGTCGCCGAGCGGGTCCCGAACCACTACACCCGTCACGGCGTCACCATCGAAGATCCCTACGCCTGGCTCAAGGACCCGGGCTACCCCAAGGTCTCCGACCCGAAGGTCCTCGACTACCTGAACGCGGAGAACGCTTACTTCGAGGCCTGCATGGGTCCCCACCAGCCGCTCGTGGAGGCGCTCTTCGAGGAGCTCAAGAGCCGCCAGCCCCAGGAAGATTCCGGCGTTGCCTACCGTAAGGGCGGCTACTGGTACCAGTGGCGTTTCGATCATGGGGCTCAGTACCGTCGCTGGCTGCGGGCACCCGCGAAGGATCCGGGCGTTCCGCCGGCGGAACCCGACGCTGCCTGGCAGGTGATCCTCGATGAACCCGCCCTCGCCGAGGAGCACAACTACTTCGTGCTCGGCGGCATGTCGATCAGCCCCGACGGCCGGTACCTGGCCTGGAGCGCGGACGTCAACGGCTCCGAACGCTTCACTCTGCAGGTGCAGGACCTGGAGAGCGGCGCGACCATCGACCAGCCCATCACCGGCACCCTGGCGGCGCCGGTCTGGGCGTCGGACAGCCGCCGCTTCCTCTACGTGGTGGTCAACGATCAGTGGCGTCCCTACCAGGTGCGCCTGCACACCCTCGGCGCCTCCGCGGGCGATGACAGGATCGTCTACGAGGAGACGGATGAGTCGTTCTTCGTCGGCATCGACCAGACCTCCTCCGAGCGCTACCTGCTGATCAGCGCGGGCGATCACGTCACCAGCGAGGTCCGCTGGCTGCCGGCCGACGATCCCGGGGCGGAACCGCAGCTGTTCGCGGCCCGGCATCCCGGCCACGAGTACTCCGTGGACCACGGCGAGGGCTTCTTCTACGTGATGAGCAACGCCGACCACAAGAACTTCGCCCTGCTGCGGGCACCGGAGGCGAGCCCGGAGCGGAACCACTGGGAAACGCTGATTCCCGGCAGCGACCGGCAGTACCTGATCTGGTTCGCCCGCTTGCAGGGACGGCTCGCCATCGGCGAGCGCATCGAAGGCCTGGATCAGGTGCGGATCATCGAGGACGGCGGCGACGACTACCTGCTCGACTTCCCGGAGCCCACCCACACCGTGAGCCTGGGCACCAACGCCGAGTACGCGGCAGACTCGCTGCGGGTGCACTACCAGTCCATGGTCACCCCGGAGAGCGTGTTCGACTTCCACTTCGCCGACCGGCGCCTGGAGCGGATGAAGACCCAGGTCATACCCAGCGGCTATGAGCCCGACAATTACGCCACCGAACGCGTCTTCGCCACCGCCCGGGACGGCGTGCGGGTACCCGTCAGTCTGGTGTACCGCTGGGACCTCCCGCAGGGACCGGACCGGCCGCTGTACCTTTATGCTTACGGGGCCTACGGCATGGCCACCATGCCGGGATTCTCTGCCAACCGGCTGTCGCTGCTCGACCGCGGCTTCGTCTTCGCCATTGCCCACATCCGCGGCGGCGACGAGATGGGCTACGCCTGGTACGAGGATGGCAAGCTCGACAAGCGCACCAACACCTTCAACGACTTCGTGGACGTCGCTCGCTACCTGATCGACGAGGGTTACACGCGGGCGAAACGGATCGCCATAGCCGGCGGCAGCGCGGGCGGCGAGCTCATGGGCGCGGTGGTGAATCAGGCACCCGAACTGTGGGGCGCCGTGGTCGCCCACGTGCCGTTCGTGGACGTGCTCAACACGATGCTCGACGCGTCACTGCCGCTCACGCCCATCGAGTGGCCGGAATGGGGCAATCCCATCGAGGACGCCGCCGCGTTCGAGCACATCCGCTCCTACTCACCCTACGATCAGCTCCGCCCCGGCGACTACCCGCCGATGCTGGTGACCGCCGGCCTCAACGACCCGCGGGTGACTTACTGGGAACCCGCCAAGTACGTGGCGAAGCTGCGGACCCTGAAGACCGACGACAGCTGGCTGCTGCTGAAGACCAACATGGATGCCGGACACCGGGGGCAGTCGGGACGGTTCGAAGCGCTCCAGGAGTTAGCCGAAGAATACGCCTTCATCCTGATCAGTCTGAAGGAATAGTGCCGGGCATTAACCTTTAACCTTTGCACGGAGCAAAGGAAG
>JBFISC010000064.1:0-15594 GCA_041608775.1 Pseudomonadales bacterium
AGGATCTCATCGAGGTCGAGGGCTATGACCTGATTCTGCAGCGCGGCAATCTGCTGTACGCCAACTCCAAGCACGACATCACGCGCAAGGTGACGGAAAAGCTGAACGAGAAGCGCGACGCGTCTCGCTGACGGCGGCCGGTCGAGCAATGAGCGGTAACGGGCATCGGTCTTTCACTCTGGAAGAACTGGCCGAGGCCCTTGGCGCGCGCCTCGACGGAGACGGCTCGCTCGAGATCCTCGGCCTCGGGAGCCTGGCGACCGCGGCTGCCGGCGAGCTGTCGCATCTTTCCAGTCCCGCCTACCGGGATCAGCTTGCGCGGACCAGCGCCTCGGCGGTGATTCTCAACGACCGGGATCGGCCGCTCTGGCACGGTCCGGCACTGATCGCCGACAACCCGTACCTCGCTTTCGCCCGGGCAACACAACTGTTCGCCCGGTTGCCGGCGCTCGCCGCCGGCGTCGATGCCGGCGTTCGGGTCGACGCTTCGGCGCGGATCAGCGACGACGCCCGGATCGGTCCCGGGGTCTGCATCGGGGCGAACGTGCGAATCGGCGCCCAGGCCCGGATCTATGCCAACGTGGTGATCGGCGACGATTGCGACATCGGAGAGGGCTGTCTGGTGATGCCCAACGCGGTCCTGTACAGCGACGTGGTGCTGGGCGCGCGCTGCGTCGTGCACAGCGGCGCGATCATCGGCGCCGACGGCTTCGGGTTTACGCCGGATGAAGGCGGGAAGCTGCAAGCCATTGCTCAGCTCGGCGGTGTGCGGATCGGCGCCGACTGCAGCATCGGCGCCTGCACCAGCATCGACCGTGGAGCCCTGGACGACACCGTCATCGAGGATGGGGTCAAGATCGACAACCAGGTGCAGATCGGCCACAACTGCCGAATCGGTGCTCACAGCGTGATCTGCGGCTGCGTCGGCATCGTCGGCAGCACCCGGATCGGCCGGCACTGCGTGCTGGCCGGGGGCGTGGGGGTGGGCGGCGATCGTCCGATCGAGATCTGCGATCAGGTGGTGGTGAGCGGCATGACCCACGTTTCCGCCTCCATTCGCGAACCTGGCATTTATTCCGGTGGGGTGTTACACAGCCCGAACCGGCAGTGGAAGAAGAACGCGATTCGTTTCGGTCGCCTCGACGAGCTGCACCGGCGCGTCGCCCAGCTCGAACGAGCGCTTCTGCAACGTGATTGAAGGCCCGGATGCAACCGGGCTCGCCACGCCGTCGAGAGAGAACATGAAAAACATCAACGAGCTGTTCGAGTACCTGCCTCATCGCTACCCGTTTCTGCTCGTGGATCGAGTGCTCGAGCTCGTGCCCGGCGAGCGCATCCGGGGCTTCAAGAACGTCACGGTGAACGAGCAGTTCTTCAATGGCCACTTCCCCGGGCACCCCATCATGCCCGGCGTGCTGATCGTCGAGGCCATGGCTCAGCTGTCGGGCGTGCTGGCGTTCGAATCGAAGAACCGACGACCGGCGGACGGCTTCACCTATTACCTCGCCGGCACCGATCGCACGCGTTTCAAGCGTCCGGTCGTTCCCGGAGATCAGCTGATGATGGAGAGCTCGATTCTCGCCGATCGCCGTGGGGTGATGAAGTTCGATTGCCGCGCCTTCGTGGACGCCGATCTCGCCTGCACGTCGGAGATCATCTGCATGGAGCGCGAGATCTAGTGACGGCAGCGGGCACTGCCATCAGTGGCTGCGGCTGACCGCTCCGCCGGAGGCAGGAATTGATCGACCCCCGCGCCATAATCGACCCCTCCGCCCGGCTCGGTACCAACGTCGCGGTTGGTCCATGGACCATCATCGGACCCGACGTCGAGATCGGTGATGATTGCCGTATCGAGTCGCATGTCGTCCTCAAGGGACCTACGCGGATGGGGCGCGGCAATCGTGTATTTCAGTTCTCTTCCATCGGCGAGGACACTTCGGACCTGAGCTATCAGGGCGAGCCGACCACCCTTGAGATCGGCGACCAAAATGTGTTCCGCGAAGGCGTCAACATCCACCGCGGCACGATGAAGGATGCCGGACGGACCGTGATCGGCAGTCACTGCCTGCTGATGCCGTACGTTCACGTCGCGCACGACTGCGTCATCGGCGACCACGTCATCCTTGCCAACTACGCCGCCGTCTCGGGCCACGTCCACGTGGGTAATTACGCGAACTTCGGCGGTTTCGCCGGGGTCGCGCAGCATCGATCAGTGGGTGCTCACGTGCACATCGCGGCCATGAGCCTGGTGATCAAGGACATACCGGACTTCGTGACCGTGGCGGGCAACCCGGCGGCGGCAGCCGGGTTGAACCTCGAAGGGCTGCGGCGGCGCGGCTTCAGCGACGAGGTGCTGGATCACCTCCGCCACGCCTACAGGATCGTCTACCGGTCCGGGCTGACCGTTAACGAGGCCGTAGCCAGCCTCACTGAGCTCGCGTCCAAGGTGCCGGAGGTAGCGAGCTTCGTGGCCGGCGTGCGGAGTTCCCGCTGGGGCATCGTGCGCCCGCGGGGCCGCCGCGGCGACGGGGCGTGATCGCGACCATTCGGGCCTGGCGAGGCCGCGCTCCCGCCGTGGCGCGATGAGCGGCGTCACCATCGGGATCGTGGCCGGGGAAGCCTCCGGCGACAATCTCGGCCGCGGGCTCATGGTGGAGATCAAGCGCCGGTACCCGGGCGCGCGCTTCGTCGGGATCGGCGGGCCGGGCATGGTGACGGAGGGCCTGGAGACCCTGGTGCCGATGGATCGGCTGTCGATGAACGGGTTCGTCGAGCCGCTGCGGCGATTGCCGGAGCTCTTCGGCATTCTCCGCCTGCTGCTCGCCCGCTTCGCGGCGGACCCACCCGACGTGTTCGTCGGTGTCGACTTCAACGTGTTCAACCTGCTGCTCGAGCGGCGCCTGAAGCGGCGCGGGATCACCACGGTGCACTACGTCAGCCCTTCCGTGTACGCCTGGCGGCGCGGTCGCATCCGGCGCATTGCCGGCGCCGCCGACATGCTGCTGGCTCTGTACCCGTTCGAGCCGGCGCTCTACGCGGACACCCCGGTGCGGGCTGTCTACGTCGGGCATCCGCTGGCGGACGCCATCGATCTGGAAGCCGGTTCCCCGGCGGCCCAGCGGCAGGCGCGGATCGAGCTGGGCGTGCCGACCGACGTGCCCGTGGTGGCCCTGCTGCCGGGCAGCCGGCTGTCCGAGGTCCGGCTGATGGGCGACGTGTTTCTGGCGGCGGCAGAGCGGCTGGCCGTTTCCCTCGGCGGGATCCGCTTCGTCGTGCCCTGCATTCGGCCGGCCATTGCCGACTGGCTGGCCGAGGCGCGCGCCCGGCATCCGGGCCTGTCGCTCTGCGGCTATGCCGGCAACGCGCGGCTTGCCCTCACTGCCTGCGATGGCGCGCTGGTGAAGTCCGGCACCAGCACCCTGGAAGCCATGCTGCTGCGCCGGCCGATGGTGGTCAGCTACCGGCTTGGGCCAGTGACCTACCAGCTGGTGCGACGGCTGCTCCGGACCCCCTACGTGGCGCTGCCGAACATTCTTGCCGGGCGCGAGCTGGTCCCGGAGCTGCTGCAGGATCGGGCCACGCCGGCGGCTCTGGCGGGCGCGCTGCTGGGCGAACTGGACAAGTGCCGCGCCGACCCCGAATACTTACGCGAGTTCGAGCGCCTGCACCTACGGCTGCGGCAGGATGCGGACGCGCGGGCGGCAGAGGCGGTCGGATCGTTGCTGCCAGCGCCGGGGCAGGCCGCGCCGCAGTCTTAGCTTCGGAGGGGTTTCCAGCATTTCATGAGGCTTTTTGCAGACCGCCCATTGCCACGCCTGACCGCCGGGGTCGACGAGGTAGGTCGCGGCCCCCTTGCCGGCCCGGTGCTGGCGGCTGCCGTCGTGCTGGATCCCGGGCGCCCGCTGGAGGGCCTGAAGGACAGCAAGCGGCTGAGCGCGGCGCGACGCGAGGAGCTGGCCGAGGAGATCCGTGAACAAGCTCTGGCGTGGAGCCTGGGCCGGGCCGAGGTGGTCGAGATCGATACCCTCAACATCCTGCGGGCCAGCCACCTGGCGATGCAGCGGGCCGTGGACGGGCTGCCCTTCGATCCCGAGCTGGTGTTCGTGGACGGCAACCTGGTGCCGTACTTCGAGATGCCGGCGGTGGCCCTGGTCGGCGGGGACGCACTGATGCCGGCGATCAGCGCCGCGTCCATTCTCGCCAAGGTCGCCCGCGATGCGGAGATGGTGGCGTTGTCCCGGCGCTACCCCGGCTACGGCTTGGAGCAGCACAAGGGTTACGCGACCGCGCGCCACCTGGCGGCGCTGGCGGAACTCGGACCGACTCCCCTGCATCGGCAGTCGTTCGCTCCGGTGCGGTGCGGGGAAGAGCCCGCCGGCGCGCTATCGGCCGATACCGGGACGTTGTTCTGATGAGCGACCCGGCCGTGGACCCGGCATTCGTGCACCTGCGCCTGCACAGCGAGTTCTCGCTGGCGGACAGCATCATCAAGGTGAAGCCCCTCATCGCTCGCGCTGCCGAGCTGGGCATGCCGGCGCTGGCGCTCACGGACCGGGCCAATCTGTTCGCCCTGGTCAAGTTCTACCAGGCGAGCCTGGCTGCCGGCATCAAACCGCTGGTGGGCGTGGACCTGCCGCTGGTCGGGGAGCCTGGCGAGCGGTTCCGGCTGGGCGTGATGGCGATGAACCAGACCGGCTTCCGCAATCTCATCGCTCTGGTGTCAGGCGCCTACGTTGGCTGCAGCGAGCGCGGCGCGGTGACCCGGGAGCAGCTGTTCGCTTCCAGCGAGGGCCTGCTGGCGCTATCCGGCGGTCGCGAGGGCGACGTCGGCCAGGCCCTGCTGAAGGGTGACGAAGCCAGCGCCGAGCGGCTTGCCCGAGCGTGGGCAGAGGCGTTTCCCGGGCGCTACTACCTCGAGCTGACCCGCACCGGCCGCACGGGCGAGGAAGCCTACATCGCGCTCGCGGTGCCCCTGGCTGCGCGTATCGGGCTGCCCGTGGTGGCTACCAACGACGTCTGCTTTCTCCACGAGGACGACTACGAGGCGCACGAGACCCGGGTCTGCATTCACGACGGAAGGACCCTGGACGATCCCCGCCGGGAGCGGCGCTACAGCCCTGCCCAGTACCTGAAGAGCGCGGCGGAGATGGGCGAGCTGTTCCGCGATCTGCCGGAAGCCCTGGCGAACTCGGTGGAGATCGCCCGGCGCTGCAACGTCGAGGTCGCCCTGGGCCAGTACCACCTCCCGAACTACCCGGTTCCGGACGGCAGCACCCTCGAGCAGTATCTTGAAGCCTGCGCCCGGCGTGGCCTCGAGGAGAAGCTGCGCCGCCTCGACGAGCTCGGCGAGCTGACCCTGCCGGTGGCCCAGTACCACGAGCGTCTCGAGTACGAGCTCGGGGTCATCAACCAGATGGGGTTCCCGGGCTACTTCCTGATCGTCATGGAGTTCATCGCCTGGGCCAAGGAAAACCACATCCCCGTGGGACCCGGCCGGGGCTCCGGCGGCGGCTCGCTCGCGGCGTACGCGCTCGGCATTACGGACATGGATCCGCTCCGCTACGACCTGCTGTTCGAGCGCTTCCTCAATCCGGAGCGGGTGTCGATGCCGGACTTCGACATCGACTTCTGCATGGAGGGGCGCGATCGGGTCATCGCCCACGTGTCCGAACGCTACGGTCAGGACGCGGTCAGCCAGATCATCACCTTTGGCACCATGGCGGCGAAAGCCGTGGTCCGCGACGTTGCCCGGGTCCAGGGCAAGCCGTACGGGCTCGCCGACAAGCTGTCTAAGCTGATCCCGTTCGAGGTAGGCATGACCCTCGCCAAGGCGATGGAGCAGAGCAAGGAGCTGGCCAGCTTCATCGCCGAGAACGAAGACGCGGGCGAGATCATGGAGATGGCCTACAAGCTCGAAGGCGTGGTGCGCGGCGTCGGCCGGCACGCCGGTGGGGTGGTGATCGCGCCGTCGGCGCTCACGGATTTCGTGCCGCTCTACGTCGACGAGTTGTCGGGGGGCCTGGTGTCCCAGTTCGACAAGGACGACGTGGAGAGCGCCGGCCTGGTCAAGTTCGACTTCCTCGGCCTGAAGACGCTGACCATCATTCAGTGGGCGGTGCAGGCGATCAACGGCAACCTGGCCGCGGATGCCGAGCCGGTGCAGATCGACCGCATTCCGCTGGACGATCCGGCCACCTTCGAGCTGCTCCGCGCAGCCGAAACCACGGGCGTGTTCCAGCTCGAATCCCGCGGCATGAAGGACCTGATCCGGCGGCTGCTGCCGGACCGGTTCGACGACATCATCGCGCTGGTCGCGCTGTTCCGGCCTGGTCCGCTCCAGTCCGGGGCGGTGGACGACTACATCGACCGCAAGCATGGCCGCAAGCCGGTGAGCTACCCCCACCCGGAGATGGCGGACGTGCTCGCCAATACCTACGGCGTGATGCTCTACCAGGAGCAGGTCATGAAGACGGCCCAGGTGCTGGCGGGTTTCTCCCTGGGTCAGGCGGACCTGCTGCGCCGTGCCATGGGGAAGAAGAAGCCGGAGGAGATGGCCAAGGTACGGGCCGAATTCCTCGAAGGCTGCGCTGCGCACGGGGTGGACGCCAGGCTCGCCAATGACATCTTCGACCTGATGGAGAAGTTCTCGGGCTACGCCTTCAACAAGTCCCACAGCGCCACCTACGCGCTGGTGTCGTTTCAGACCGCCTGGCTGAAGGCGCGCTACCCGGCGGAGTTCATGGCGGCCACGCTGTCGGCGGACATGCAGAACATCGACAAGGTGGTGACCCTCGTCGACGAGGTCCGGCGCATGGGTTTGACCCTGCAACCGCCCAGCGTCAATCACAGCCAGTTCCGCTTCACCGGCCGCGACGGCAGGGTGATCTACGGTCTGGGCGCGGTCCGTGGGGTCGGCGAAGGCCCGGTGGAGGCGCTGGTGGCGGCCCGGGCCGCGGGCGGGCCGTTCCGCAGCCTCGGCGACTTCTGTCAGCGGGTAGACGCGAAACGGGCCAACCGTCGGGTCCTGGAAGCACTGATCCGCTCCGGCGCCATGGACGAGCTCGCCCGGTGCTCGGAGGAGGACACCCTCGATGAGTTGCGCGCGCGGCTGGCGGCGGAACTCGGCGATGCGCTGCAGGGTGCGGAGCAGTCGGCACGCAACGCGGAGCTCGGCATGGCCGACATGTTCGGTGGCGTGGAGGCCGTGGTGGAGGCCCCGCCTGCCAGAGTCGCCGCGACGCCGCTCACGCGCCGGGAGCGCCTGGAGGGTGAGAAGGAGACCCTCGGTCTCTATTTGACGGGTCACCCCATTGAGGAGTACCTGCCGGAGCTCCGGCAGATCTGCGCGACGGACATCGCCGGCCTTCGCGCCGAGCGGGGCATGCAGCTGGTGGCCGGTCTGGTGGTTTCGGTGCGGGTGATGCGCAGCCGCCGCGGTGGTGATCTGTGTTTCCTCGTCATCGACGACCGCAGCGCGCGGATGGAGGCGTCGCTGTTCACCGACGCCTTCGAGGTCTACCGGAGCAAGATCGCCAAGGACGCCATTCTGCTCTTCGAAGGCGAGGTGCAGCCCGACGATTACACCGGCACGCTGAAGCTCAAGGTGGAGAAGGTTTACACGATCGAGGAAGCCAGGGCGCGGTACTCCCAGGCCGTGCTGCTCGAACTGAGTGCCCACAGCGCCCCGGCCGACTGGCCCGAGCGCCTGAAGAGCTGTCTCGGGCCGCACCGCCAGCAGGGTGCGGGCTGTCCGGTCGCCGTGCTCTACCAGACCCGCAGCGGCGCCTGCGCCGCCCGCGGCCGGATCATGCTGGGCCCCGACTGGCAGGTGAAACCCAGCGACGATCTGCTGGCGCGGCTGCGCTCGGAGTTCGGTGACGAGCGGGTGAGCCTCTCCTACGCCGCCGGCTGACGTGGACGCCGTTGTTGCTGCGGTCGCGGCTGAGTTGGCGCAGGCGCCAGGCCGGGTCTTCGTCGGCTTCAGCGGTGGCCTCGACTCCACCGTGCTGCTGCACGCGGCGGCTGCCGGCCGCCGCGACATCGTCGCCGTTCACGTTGATCACGGCATTCATCCCGACAGTGGGCGCTGGTCCGAGCACTGCGCCGCCGTGGCGGCCGGGATCGGCGTCGGCATCCAGGTGGGGCGCGCGGTGGTTGCCCCCGGCAGCGGCCTGGAGGCCCGCGCCCGCCAGGCCCGCTACCGGCTGTTGGCCGCGCTGCTGGACGACCCCGACGACGTCCTGCTGCTTGCCCACCACCGCGATGATCAGGCAGAAACCGGGCTGCTGCGCCTGCTCCAGGGGCGCGGGCTCTACGGCATGCCGGCCAGGCGGGCGCTGGCGGCGGGGCGGCTCATCCGACCGCTGCTGGCGCTGCCGCGCGAACGGCTCCGGGAGTATGCCCAGGCGCACGCGCTCAGCTGGATCGAGGATCCGGCGAACCTGGACCTCGGCATGGATCGCAACTTCCTCCGCCGGCGGGTGCTGCCGTTGCTGCGGGAGCGCTGGCCGGCGCTGGACGAGACGCTGCTCGATGCCATGGCCGCGGGCCGGCAGGCGGATGCCATCGCCGCAGCCGCCCTCGGCGCCGGCCGGGCCGCGACCCGGTTGCCGGTGTCGCTGCTGACCGAGGCGGAGGACTCCGGCCTTACCCGTCTGCGCCTCTGGTTGCAGGGTCACGGCACGCTGCTGCCGACGCGGTCGGCGCTGCGCGAGTTTCTCCATCAGGTGTCGACGGCTGCCCGGGACCGTCAGCCGCGGCTGCTGCTGGACGACGGCACCGCGCTCGTCCGCTACCGGAACCAGGTGTGCCTAGTGGCGCCGGCTCCGCCGCTCGCTGCCGCGTACTCGCTGTCGGTGCCGGGTCGGCTGAGCCTGCCCCACGGCGAGCTGCGCGTCGAGGTGGCGGCCGACGGGGTGCAGCCGGTGCCGCCGGTGAGCGTGCGTTTCCGTCGTGGCGGCGAGCGACTGCGCACGGGCGGGCACGAGCGTTCGGTCAAGCAGCTGCTGCGGGAGTCCGGCCTTGCGCCGTGGGAGCGGGCGACCTTTCCGCTGGTCTGGGACGCCCGGGGTCTGCTGGCGCTGCCGGGCCTGGCGGGGCGCGATGCCGGGAGCGGAGATGGCCCCCGCTACCGCATCAGCTGGCTGCCGCGGTGATTTTCCTTTGAGCTTGATCGGCCAGTTTGCTATCGTGCAATCCCATCTCGCGTACGCCGCTGGCGTGCGTTCTCACCATGGATGGCGCGGGCGACGAGGCCCATGAAGGCCCGGCGTTGCGGACCAGAGTAGGCTTCGGACCGTCGGGCAGGAGCCTCCGATCAGAACTCGGATCACGGCATTCCGGCCCGGTATTTGATGAGCCCGTTGGGGAAAGAGCCGCAGATGAGTCGATTTATATTCGTGACCGGCGGCGTGGTGTCTTCGCTGGGCAAAGGCATCCTCACCTCTTCGCTTGCCGCCGTGCTCGAGGCGCGCAAGCTCAAGGTCAACGTGCTGAAAATGGATCCCTACATCAACGTGGATCCCGGGACCATGAGCCCGTTCCAGCACGGCGAGGTTTTCGTCACCGCGGATGGCGCCGAGACGGATCTGGACCTGGGCAACTACGAACGCTTCTCGCGCGCGCGGATGAGCCGCAGGAACAACTTCACCACCGGCAGCATCTACGCCGAGGTGCTCCGCCGGGAGCGGCGGGGAGACTACCTGGGCGCTACGGTTCAGGTCATTCCGCACATCACCGACGAGATCAAGCGGCGCATCAACGATGCGGCCGAAGGTTGCGACGTGCTGCTCGTCGAGACCGGCGGCACCGTCGGCGACATCGAGTCCCAGCCGTTTCTCGAGGCCATCCGGCAGATGCGTCTGGAGGTGGGCGCGCAGCACGCGATGTTCATCCACCTCACCTACGTGCCGTACATACCAGCGGCCGGAGAGATCAAGACCAAACCGACCCAGCACTCGGTGAAAGAGCTTCGTTCCATCGGCCTGCAGCCGGACGTGCTGGTCTGCCGCTCCGACCGTCCGCTGCCGCGCTCGGCGCGCGGCAAGATCGCGTTGTTCACCAACGTCGAAGAGCGCGCGGTGGTATCCATGGAAGACCTGGAGAGCATCTATCAGGTGCCGGGCAAGCTGTACGAGCAGGGCCTCGACGAGTTCGTGGTCGAGCGCATGGGCCTGGAGTGCCCGGCCGCGGACCTGTCCGAGTGGCAGGCGCTGGTGGATGCGCAGCTGAATCCGGATCGTGAGGTGCATATCGCCTTCGTCGGCAAGTACCTGGATCTGCTGGATGCCTACAAATCCCTGGTGGAAGCCATCACCCACGCCGGCATTCACACCCGCACCCGGGTCGTGGTGAAGTACATCGACGCTGAGGACATCGAACGCCACGGCACCGAGGCGCTCGACGACGTGTCCGCGATTCTCGTGCCCGGCGGCTTCGGCCGGCGCGGCTTCGAGGGTAAGATCCTGGCCGTGCAGTACGCGCGTGAGCGCCAGGTGCCTTACCTCGGCATCTGCTACGGGCTGCACGCGGCGGTGATCGAGTACGCGCGCCACGTGGCCGGACTCGCCGATGCGCACTCGACGGAGATCGACGCCGCCACGCCGCACCCGGTCATCGGCCTGATCACCGAGTGGCTCGACAACGCCGGTCACGTCGAGCAGCGCAGCAGCGAGGACGATCTGGGCGGGACCATGCGCCTGGGTGAGCAGGTCTGCCGCCTGGAGCCCGGCTCCCTGGCGGAACGGACCTACGGGTCCCGGGAAGTGCGCGAACGCCACCGGCACCGCTTCGAGGTCAACAACCGCTACATCGACAAGCTGGTCGCCCTGGGCCTGAAGGTTTCGGGCCGCTCGGCAGACGGTGAGCTCGTGGAGATGATCGAGCTGGAGGACCACCCTTGGTTCCTGGCCTGTCAGTTCCATCCGGAGTTCACCTCGACGCCGCGGGACGGCCACCCGCTGTTCACCGGGTTCGTGCAGGCCGCGCTGGCGCGCGCCGGCGTCACCGGCCGTAACGGCGCGCAGCTGTCGGTCACGCCATCCGCCGCGCCTTCGGTGAAGGGCGGCACGATCGCCTAGGCTGATCAGGGGTATCCCATGCTGCTGTGTGATTTCGAGGTCGGCCTGAATCAGCCGTTGTTCCTGATCGCCGGTCCGTGTGTCATCGAGGGCGAGGGCTTGATTCTCGACATCGCCGGGACGCTGAAGGAAATCACCAGCGAGCTCGGGATACCGTTCATCTTCAAGAGCTCGTTCGACAAGGCCAACCGGTCGTCCCACCAGAGCTTCCGGGGTCCGGGCCTGGACAAGGGCCTCGAGGTGCTGGCCAAGGTGAAGGCCTCGGTCGGGGTGCCGGTCCTCACCGACGTGCACGAGGATACCGACCTGGCTGCCGTGGCCGAAGTGGTGGACGTGCTGCAGACGCCGGCGTTCCTCTGCCGGCAGACCAATTTCATCGTCAACGTCTGCAGCCAGGGTCGCCCGGTCAACATCAAGAAGGGTCAGTTCCTGGCGCCCCTGGACATGGTGAACGTGATCAACAAGGCGCGCTCCACGGGCAACCAGCAGGTGATGGCCTGCGAGCGCGGCGTCAGCTTCGGCTACAACAATCTGGTGGCCGACATGCGCAGCCTGGCGATGATGCGGGCGACCGGGGCGCCGGTGGTATTCGACGCCACCCACTCGGTGCAGATGCCGGGCGGGCTCGGCTCGGCGTCCGGCGGCCAGCGCGACATGGTCCCGGTGCTGGCGCGGGCCGCGGTTGCCGCCGGCGTTGCCGGCGTGTTCATGGAGACCCACCCGAACCCTGCGGAGGCCCTGTCGGACGGGCCGAACTCGTGGCCGCTCGGCCTCGTGCGCCCGCTGCTGGAGCAGCTCAAGGCGCTGGACGAGGTGGCGAAGTCGCGGCCTTTTCTCGAAGGGGAGATCGAACCATGAGTCGGATTGCTGCCGTCACCGCCCGCGAGGTGCTCGACTCCCGCGGCAACCCTACGGTGCAGGCCGAGGTCGTCACCGGGAACGGGGCCGTGGGGAGCGCCTGCGCGCCTTCGGGTGCGTCCACCGGAAGCCGGGAGGCCCTGGAGCTGCGCGATGGCGACCCGCAGCGCTACGGCGGCAAGGGCGTCACCAAGGCGGTGGCGGCGGTCAACGGGCCGCTGGCGGAAGCGGTGGTGGGAATGAACCCGGCGGATCAGGCCGCCCTGGATCAGCGCATGTGCGAGCTGGACGGCACCGACAACAAGGCGCGGCTCGGCGCCAACGCGCTGCTGGCGGTCTCCCTGGCGGCCGCCAAGGCGGCGGCGGAGGATGGCGGCGTGCCCTTGTATCAGCACATCAACGGCCTCGCCGGCGCGCCGGCGATGATGCTGCCGGTGCCCAAGATGAACATCCTCAACGGTGGGGCCCATGCGGACAACAACGTCGACATACAGGAGTTCATGGTGCAGCCCGTGTCGATGGGTTCGTTTCGCGAGGCGTTGCGCTGCGGCGTGGAGGTGTTTCACGCGCTGAAGGCGGTCCTTCAGTCCCGCGGCCTCTCCACGGCGGTGGGCGACGAGGGCGGTTTCGCGCCGAACCTCGCCTCCAACGCGGAAGCTCTGGAAGTGATCGCCGAGGCGGTGGGCAAGGCCGGATACCAGTTGGGCCGCGATGTGACCCTGGCGCTGGATTGCGCGGCATCGGAGTTCTATCGCGATGGCCGCTATGACCTGAGCGGCGAGGGCACGGCGTTCGACAGCGCCGGATTCGCCGACTACCTGGCGACGCTGGTGGACGGCTACCCCATCGTTTCCATCGAGGACGGCATGGACGAAGCCGACTGGGACGGCTGGAAGATCCTCACCCAGCGGCTCGGCGACCGGATCCAGCTGGTGGGCGACGACCTGTTCGTGACCAACAGCGCGATCCTCGAGGAAGGCATCCGCCGCGGCGTCGGCAACGCCATTCTCATCAAGTTCAATCAGATCGGCACCCTCACGGAAACCCTGGATGCCATCCGGATCGCCCACGATGCCGGCTATCGGGCGGTGATCTCCCATCGCTCCGGCGAGACCGAAGACACAACCATTGCCGACCTGGCCGTGGCGACCGGTGCCGGCCAGATCAAGACCGGCTCGCTGTGCCGCTCCGACCGGGTCGCCAAGTACAACCGCCTGCTGCGGATCGAAGAGCTGCTCGGCGGCGCCGCCGAGTACCCGGGCGGTCGGGCCCTGGGCCTCGGTTGATCCGCATGCGGGTCATCATGGTCGTGCTGGTGGCGCTGCTGCTGGCGCTGCAGTGGAAGGCCTGGTTCGGCGACGTCGGCCACAGGGAGGCCGCGGCGCTGCGCGCGCAGATGGCCAGTCAGCGCGAGCGGGCAGAGCTGCTTGGTCAGCGCAATCGTCTGCTCACGGCCGAAGTGCTGGCACTCAAGGCCGGACTCGCGGCGGTGGAGGCCCGGGCGCGCGGCGACCTGGGCATGATCAAGCGCGGCGAGACTTTCTATCTGGTCACCGACGACGAATGACCGCCTGCTGGCCCCGCGCCCGACCTGCGGCTGCTGCCCGCGCCGTGATCAAGGCGGTGCCCGCAGATTTCCAGGTGATCGAGCTGCCGGGCTTCGTCCCTGACGGGGACGGCGAGCATCTCTATCTCGAGCTGCGCAAGACCGATCTGACCACGGTCGCGGTCGCCGACTGGCTTGCCGGGTGTTTCGACGTCGCGCCGCTGGCCGTGGGCTATGCCGGCATGAAGGACAAGCGGGCAGTGACGACGCAGTGGTTCAGCGTCCGGACGCCGGGTGGTCCGGAGCGGTTGACGCATCACCGCGACATCGAGCTGCTCCAGAGCGCGCGCCATCGGTGCAAGCTGCGCCGGGGCACGCTGGCGGGGAACCGCTTCCGGCTGCGGCTGACCGGCGTTCGCGGGGACGGCTGGGAAGAAGCGCTGTCGGCGCTGCGCGACGGCGGGGCGCCCAACTACTTCGGTGTCCAGCGCTTCGGCCGCGACAACCTGGCTCAGGCCCGCGCCTGGCTTGCTCGGGGACGGCGTGGCCGCGTGGGCGCGTTTCGCCGGGGCCTGTACCTGTCGGCGTTGCGCAGCTTCCTGTTCAACGAGGTGCTGGCCGCCCGGGTGCGGACCGGGGTCTGGAACGTCTGGCTGCCGGGTGACGTGGCGGCCGCGCCCGCCGTGCCCGGCAACGCGTCGGCGCCAACGGGGCCGCTATGGGGTCGTGGCCGATCTCCCGCTGAGGCGGCCGCCGCGGCCATGGAGCGGCTGGCGCTCGCTTCCCATCAGCCGATTCTCGAGGGGCTGGAACACGCCGGTCTCACGCAGCAGCGGCGCAGCCTGATCCTGCGCGCCCGCGAGCTCGAGTGGCGCCGCAGCTGCGACGTGGTGGAACTCGACTTCACCCTCGGCGCGGGGGAGTTCGCCACCGTGCTGCTGGCGGAGGTGTTCGACCTCACCCCGATCGAGGCGGCCCGCTGAATGTCGCGCCTCGATCTCACCGGCATCGGCATGACTTCCCAGCGCACCCGCGATCGTCTGGTGGCCCGGCTGCGGGAGAAGGGAATTCGCAACGAGGACGTGCTGGCCGCCATCGCCCGGGTGCCGCGCCACATCTTCGTCGACGAGGCGCTTGCCCATCGCGCCTACGAGGATACCGCGCTGCCCATCGGTTACGGGCAGACCATCTCCCAGCCGTTCGTCGTCGCGCTGATGACCCAGGCACTGCTGGCAGCGCCGCGTTCGCGGGTGCTGGAGGTAGGCACCGGTTCCGGCTATCAGACCGCGGTGCTGGCGAGCCTGCGGCCGCAGGTGCGCCGGGTGTTCAGCGTTGAGCGGCTCAGGGACCTGTCCCAGCGCGCCGAGCAGCGCCTGCATGCCATGGGCTCGCGCAGCGTCCGGTTCCGCTATGGCGACGGCTACGAAGGCTGGCCCGAGGAGGCACCGTTCGACGGCATCCTGGTCACCGCTGCCCCGGAACGGGTGCCGCAGGCGCTGCTGGACCAGCTCTCCATCGGTGGGCGTATGGTGGTTCCGGTAGGCGGCGGGGGGGTTCAGGAGCTGCAGGTCTACGACCGGACCGAGGCCGGCTACCGGGTCGATACCGTAGAGTACGTGCGCTTCGTTCCCTTGCTGAAAGGACGCCGATGACCGCGGCGGCGCCGCAGCCGAGGCGCGGTATCGGCGAATGGCTCGGGGTCGTGGTGCGGGGACTCGCCATGGGCGTCGCCGAGCTGGTCCCCGGTGTTTCCGGCGGCACCATCGCCTTCATCACCGGCATCTACGAAGAGCTGCTCGGCACCCTGGCGGGCCTGCGGCCGGGCTCGCTGATGATGCTGAAACGCGAGGGTCTGCGCCGTTTCTGGGTCGCCCACAACCTCAGCTTTCTCGCTGCCCTCGGCCTCGGCATGGTGCTTGCCGTGGTGAGTTTCGCCCGTCTGCTCGGGTTTCTCCTCGACGAGGTGCCGACGCTCGTGTGGGCGTTCTTCTTCGGCCTGATTGCCGCGTCCGTGGTGCAGATCGGCCGCCGCCGTCGGCCCGCTCAGCTGCTGGGCTACGGGCTGCTGGGCGTGGCCACCGCGCTGGCGGTTGGCGAGCTCGGCGTCCGCGA